>JASFMF010000062.1:0-7716 GCA_050117705.1 Phycisphaerales bacterium | reverse complement strand
TCCATGGGTTTGCCGCAGCAAACCAGCTCTCCAATACCACCATGAAGCACTTCGACAATATTACCGCAGGTCGAACATTTATAAATCTGTAATTTTTCAGCCATGATTCATACTCCTTTTTTATAATTTGAAGTCTCTAATTTACGATTCCAATTTCCTTATGTTTATTGAATATGTTATCAGCAAGCTTCTCGAGGTCAGCAAAATCGGTTTCTTTGGGGTCACCCTTTACTAAGACCGGCTCAATAATCTCTACTTTGACATTTGTTAACATGGCTGCCAACTGCTCAACCGCTTTACCGCCCCAGCCGTAAGAGCCGATTATAGAGGCGAATTTAGCTTTGGGTCTAAGGGCATTTGCCAGAAATGTTGCGTAAGCAGCACATGGATGCGGTCCTATCAATACTGTAGGTGAACCAATGACGATAGTTGCTGTATCAACCAAGGCCATCGCGAGTTTGCCAATGTCGACTGTAGATAGTTCGAACTGCCTTACAGTAATACCTCTTTTAATCAAAGCCTCGACAAAATGTTCAACCATTTTTCCCGTACTGCCGTGCATCGAAACATAAGCTATTACCACTTCATTTTTAACCGTATCGGAAGCCCAGTCCTTATAAGCGTCAAGGATGAAATCAGGCCGATTATGTACGGGCCCGTGACTTGGAGCTATTATTTCGATTTCAACATCTTTAAGCTTTGCAAGGTTAGAATTTATCTGTTTTCTAAACGGCATCATAATTTCGGCATAATAGCGTTTTGCCGATTCATAAGTTACCGCTTCGTCGTCAACAAAAAGACTGCTTGTTGCAAGGTGAGCGCCGAAGAAATCGCAGGGAAATAGTATCTTATCTTCTTTGAGATACGTTCCCATAGTTTCCGGCCAATGTACCCACGGAATGTATATAAACTGTAAAGTTTTATCGCCTAATGAAAGCGTCTGGCCATCTTCGACTTCGATAAACTTCTCATTTTCGATACCAAGCAGGTCAATCAGCATACCCTTACATTTAGGATTCGTGACAACCTTCGCATCCGGATACTTTTGCAGCACATCAGGCAACGACCCGGAATGGTCCTGCTCTGCATGGTGTGCAATAACATAGTCAATCTTGTTGATATTCAGTTCGGCGAGGTGGCTAAACAAGACCTCTGTTTTGGATGGGTCCACCGTATCGAGTAAAGCAGTTTTTTCACTACCACGAATCAGATACGAATTGTAACTCGTACCGTCAGGCAAAGGAATCAGCCTGTCAAACAACCTGGCATCCCAGTCGATCGCTCCAACTGCATAAATGTTTGCTTTTATTTGTCTCATCCTGTTATCTCTCTTACTGCTTGAAGTGCCGCCTCGTAATTGGGCTCATTTGTTAGTTCATCAACTATTTGTATATATCTGATAATCCCTTTTGCATCCACAACAAATACAGCTCTTGCCAGGAGCCGTAATTCCTTTATAAGAACGCCAAATGCATTGCCAAATTCTCCGTTGCGATGGTCTGAAAGTGTCTGGACATTTTCGATATTAGCTGAGCCGCACCACCGCTTTTGGGCAAACGGCAGGTCCATACTGACAGTTAATACAACCACATCGTCTCCGAGTGAGACCGCCTGCTCATTAAACTTCCTAGTTTGTGTATCACATACCGGCGTATCCAAAGACGGGACTGAGCATATCACACATATCTTGCCCATAAAACCGGATAATTTAATTGCGGTTAAATCATTGGCCAGCACTTCTGCATCCGGTGCTGCTTCACCGACTTTGACCTCTTGACCTAAAAGCGTCAGAGGATTTCCTTTGAATTTTACTACTCCTTTTCTTGCTGTCATTTTCTCACCTCTTAATCTTCAGGGTTCATTTTCACTTTGCATTGGCTTGCCAAAATATGCCTCATGGAATCGACTTAATAAAGTTCTAAGTTTTTCAACATTGTTCAAATCAGTTGTTTGTTTGGCCTTCATAGAATAGACAAGCATCTGATGAAGTAAGGTCAGCTTCTCTGTATATTCATTGAATGCTTTAGGATCTGTCTTTTCGACCGGCTTGACTCGTTGAGCCAGAAAATAATAGCTCACAATATGACTGATTTCGTCGGCATGATGGTCCTTGTTGCTAATCCATCGAACGAGCTGGTTCATATTGGGTTTTTCTTGAGCGGACAGCTCCTCTATCAATTTCATCGATTTCTCAACCGTTGTAATGTGCTCGGCAATCATATTAAACCGGGCCTTGTCGTCATATATTCCACATGGCACTTGGCAGTGTGAATGCGCCAATGAGCCAAAGACTATCACTGATAGTAAGACAGCCCCCAGTACGAATTTTTTATTGATTATTCTTCTCATTGCCCGCACCTTTCTTTTTACTAATTAATAATTTGTGCCTTCCAGTTCGAAATGGGCCTGCGGATGCGCACACGCCGGACAAACACTCGGAGCTTCTGTGCCTTCGTGGATATAGCCACAGTTTCTGCATGCCCATCTTACCGGTTTATCACGTTTAAATACGACGCCATCGGTTATATTTTTGGCCAAAGCGACGTATCTGTCTTCGTGCCGCTTCTCAGCAACTGCAATATTTCGGAACACCTTTGCGATTTCATCGAATCCTTCCTTTTCTGCAACGTCAGCGAAGTTCGGATACATCTCGGTTGTCTCGTAGTGTTCACCGGCAGCGGCGGCTTTCAGATTTTCCACGGTATTACCGATGACACCGGCCGGGAAGGCCGCTGTGATTTCCACCTCGCCGCCCTTGAGAAACTTAAACTCACGTTTGGCATGTTCTTTCTCCTGGTTGGCTGTTTCTTCGAAAATAGCTGATATCTGGACATACCCTTCTTTCTTTGCCTGGCTGGCAAAGTACGTGTATCTGTTTCTCGCCTGTGATTCACCTGCGAATGCTGCCAATAAATTCTTTTCAGTCTGACTTCCTTTAAGTTCCATTTGCAACCTCTCTTTCCTTTAAATTCTCTTTAAGTTATTTTTATTTACACAAGTCACATATCCCTTCGAGATATACGGTTTTTCTTAGTACCGTGAATTTCTTACTGATTTCCGCAGGCAGCCTTATATTATCAAATGGTTTGTGGTGGAAATCAATAATTCTTTTACATTTTATGCACTTAAAATGCTGGTGTTTTTCCGAGCCGGCGTCATACCGTTTGGCATCACCCGAGCCTTCTAATACGCAGGCTGCACCAATCTCGTTTAGGGTCAGCAGGGTTCTGTTGACCGTATCCAGCGATATGCTTGGAAATACTTTTTTGACTTTTTCATATAACATTTCTGCTGAGGGATGTTCTTCCGACTTCAGTAGCTCCCTGTATACAACCACTCTTTGAGGAGTAACTTTTAATCCCACTTCTCTGCATTTATCCTCGAACCAGTGAGTTTTTTTATCCAGTTCGATGGAACTTATTTCCTTTTGATTTTCATTCATAGGTATTACTATGTAGTAATTACTCCTATTTGTCAATAGTGTTCTTAAAATTTTCTAAAATATTTTTCTTATATCCCTTGGATGCCTCCGCGCGAGTCGATTTTAATTGTTCCTGCTTTTATTTGTTTTACACAGTTTGGCCTGTTGTTTCCAGAACAGTCTGCCATAGATGGCCATTGGGGTCAACCTTTTTCCTCTTTAGGATAGTAAGCTCGATAGGGATATGGACGAAGTATTGATTACAGTATCCAATGACCATATTTGTCCGGCCGGAGATGCCGGCGTGTACTGCATTTTGACCAAGCAATACACAAAAAGCTGCGTCGTTGGAGTCAGTAGGCAGACTGCGAATCATGTAGCTGGGGTCTATGTATTTTAGGGATAACGGCTTATTTTTATCTGTGAAGTACTTTTTTATTTTTTCCTTTAATATCAGGCCAATATCTTTACGGATAACGTTCCCGGAGGCATCGACAGTTATGGCATCAGGATTTTCAGTTAATTGTTTGCCCGCTCCTTCAGCCACGACGATAACGGCGTGATGTTTCTTATCGAGACGTTTTTCAAGAGCCTGCAAAAAACCATTTTTGCCATCCAGGACAAGAGGAACTTCCGGGATGAAGCAAAAGTTCACGTCACTGTTGGCTATAGTTGCATAAGCGGCTATAAAGCCCGAATCTCTGCCCATAAGCTTTACCAGTCCGACGCCGTTCCATGCACCTTTGGCCTCTGCGTGTGCACATAGAATCGCCGGGCGTGCCGCTTCAACGGCAGTTGAAAAACCGAATGATTGCTCTATGCCGCTGATGTCATTGTCGATTGTTTTGGGGATTCCTATAACAGAGATTTTCAAGCCTCTTTTCTTTATTGCTTTAACCAGGTCACGTGCTCCGCGCAGTGTGCCATCTCCGCCGATAGTAAATAATAAGCCGATTTGCATCTTTTCAAGCGTGTCAACCATTTCTTCGGGGTCCTGAGGGCCTCGAGAAGAAGATAAAATATCTCCACCTTTAAGGTGAATGTCGTCAACCAATTCGGGTGTAAGAAGCACTGGTTCCTTAGGGGCCTTTGAAGTAAGGCCCATATAACCGTAACGGAAACCGAAAACCGCTTTGACCTGATATTGCCAAAATAAACTAAGAGTGATAGTTCGTATTACATCATTGAGGCCGGGACATAATCCACCGCAGGTAACTATGCCACAGTTTAATTTTTCCGGCTCAAAGAAAATCTTTCGTCTTGGCCCCGCCCTTTCGAGCATAGGAGGTTCGGTCAAAGTTTCCTTCGAGGCTGCGATATTTTCAGAGTGTGAATAGAAAAGAACTTTCTCATTATCATCAACAAAGTGACGTTGAGTTTTTAATAGTGGTGAATCAATGGTTGGCGAGCCGAGTTTTTCAATACTCAAATCAGGTAATTCATCGGGTCTGAGGCTATAGGCATCCATACTATTGTTTGCTCCAGATACGCGTATTCAAATTAAGGTCATCTACTATTCCGATAGCAAGCTGTAAATCTTCAAAATATTCCTGGATTGGATTAAAATCAAGTAATGTTTGGAATATTCTCGGCTCAAAGAGCCTATTTATATAGGAAACGGCCACAAATACCATCGAATCCGTGAAAGACAGGTATATCTTTCTGCCGGTCTTTTTTCTGAACTCGACAATTCGCTCCATCAGGCTTGTTGAGAGAATATATCTGCCCTGAATCTGGTCGTTGCCGTACACGGCAAAATGTTTTTCAAATTCAGGGTCTTCAAGTTTTATAAGCTGGTCACGAAATATGTTTAATGATTGCAGCTTTTGACCGATTCGGCCGAAAAGTTTTTCTGCCGTATCAGGCAGTACCACAGTTTGTGAAGTAAAATGTTTATTGAAATCACCAATGAAAAACAGACCTTTGAATATTGTATACCGTCGGCGTTTTTTTCCCGAGCCGCTCACGTGCTCAGCATGAATTTCAGAGAATTGAATTTCTGTAGCACCTATTTTCCCCCAGACAAGATCGTCGCCTTCATAGCGGTTGGGTTCTGTGTTGAAGATTTTAGATGAAATAAATGTTGAGCTGTCAATAAAGTTATCGGAGTCGTAATTGAGATTTTCATCGATAAAGTGAACTATTCTTTGAATTACGAGCGTTTTGAATCCTGCAACATAATCTCTGGTGAGCAATTTGTATAAGACTATGCCAATCAGCAAGCAAAGTATAACGGGGATAAAAACAACAGCGGGGATTGTATTAAAATTTCCCCTCGAGATTAAAAAGCATACCCCCAGAATACACAAAATCGCAACAAAAATGCAGGTTAGTTTAAAGGTAATTTTCCTGCGCTGCTGTTCAAGAACTTTGAGGTCGGCCAGCAAAGTTGTATTGTAAAAATCTTTTAACTCTTCTAACGTTTTCAATTCATATCCTTAAATCTTCTTTTACTGTTCAATGGTTAGCTCTTGAACAGTTTCTCAGCCTCTATATTCTCCCTTTGTTCTCCACCGATTTCGAAGACTTTCTTTTGCCGGTATCTCATCATTGAAGCGACCAGATTGGTCGGAAACATCTCAACCGCATTGTTATAATCGGTCACGGCGGCATTATAAGCACGTCTGGCCGCAGATATCTGCTCCTCGAGTTCGTTCATTGTTCGCTGAAGCTGGAGGAAGTTCTGATTTGCCTTCAAGTCAGGATAATTTTCCACCGCTACCATAATACCACCGAGCATCATGCTCAGTTTGTTATCAAGTTCAACGTGTTCGTCATCGGACAGTTGACCTGAAACAGCCTTTGCCCTCATTTCGGTAATTTCAGTAAGCAGGTTTTTCTCATGCTGCATATATGCCTTTACGGCAGCGACCAGATTCGGAAGGAGGTCATATCTTTTCTTCAGTAAAGCATCGATAGTTCCAAAAACATTCTTCACCTGATTTTTCTTTGCAATAAGGCTATTATAAATGAAAACTATTGCAAAAATAGAAATCACGCCGATAACAATTACGACCCACATTATAAAATCTCCTTTGTTTTCATTTCTTAGATTAGCTGGCCGAGTCATTATATCTACCACGCTGGTAAAAAACTTGCCAGTAAAAAGTTCTCGTAATTCCAGTCTGGGCATAGCGAATTTTATGATAGTGAGATAGATGTTGAAAACCAGAATCGCTTGCAGCTAAATTAATGTATTCACTGTCTTATTTTAGAGGGGATGCAAAAAACTTGTACTGTGATTGTTGACCCATGATAATGAACTATTGACTCGTTGTAGTGCAGATATTTATTAAAAAACCTATGGCATTTCGCCTTTGAGAGTTTCTACAGTCCCTTTTAATTCTTCCCTAAGGTCATCGAGTTTTTCCTTGCTCTTTTCTGTCGCTTCAGGAAGCTCTTCTGCGGATTCTTCTATCACATGCGGCGTTATGAAAATGAGCATCTCGCTGTTTGTCTGAATAACCTCGTTATGCCGGAATAGACCTCCCAGCAGAGGTAAATCACCGAATAGCGGCAGCTTACGCTGGACTGCGCTGTCCTTTTGGAACAGGATACCACCGAGTAAAAGGGTTTCTTTGTCCTGCACAATCATATTGGTTCTCGTATTCATCTTGGTTCTGACTGGCTGGCTGTTGACGAGTTCTGAGGTAAGCTGGGAAATCTGGACATTGATAATCATATCCACTTTGTTTTCAGGTGTAATACTTGGCCGGGTTCGCAGCTCCATGCCTACCGGCTCGAATGAAATATCCTGGGTGGTTGTTTGTTGTGTTACTGATTCACTTCCGAGAAATGCAACTTCGCTGCCCTTAAAGAATTTTGCCTCTTCATTGTCCTTTGTCCAGAGGGTTTGTTGGTTCAGGATTCTTGCATTGGTTGTCCTGATGAGAAAATCAATCAAGGTATAAACATCTGTTCCGACGCCAAGTATTGTTCCTGAGCCGGTCGCTCCGAATGGATTTTGGCTTATAGGAGATATCAGACCGGAGGCTGTGCCGTGGGACCCAAGATGTGTTAAATTACCTAACGCTGTAATCGCATTTTCACCAAGTGAGCCGAATGCGTTGGGATTCGTTGACAGTTCGATACCGAGGGAGGTTACTTTACTGTGCTCTACTTCCATAATTATTGCTTCTATCATTACCTGCTTGCCCGGCACGTCAAGCTTTTGGATTAATGCTTCTATATCATCCATAAACTCCGGCGGAGCGAGGGTCATAATAGATTTGGTATGCGGCTCCGGCACGAAGCGAATTCTACCGATAACATTACTAAGGGGCATTTCGTTATCA
>JASFMF010000061.1:0-7761 GCA_050117705.1 Phycisphaerales bacterium | reverse complement strand
AAAGCCAAATCGAAAGTCGGCTACGAAAAACTAAAACTTGACGACCAAAACAGGACCATCCAGTTCACAGTTGAAGGTATGAGGCTTGATCTTGGCGGAATTGCAAAAGGTTACGCCGTCGATAAAGCCATCGAGGCAATGCAAAACTCCGGCGCCCTCGGCGGCATGGTTGACCTCGGCGGCGACATCCGATGTTTCGGCACACCATCAAAAGGCAAAAAAAACTGGCTAATCGGCCTGCAAAATCCCAACGCCGTACAAGATACAACCGTCCGCGATGTTCTGTTGAAACTAAAACTTACCGAAGGAGCAATTGCAACCAGCGGCGATTACCAGCAGTTTATTTTAATAGAAGGCAAACGGCAAAGCCACATAATGAACCGCAGCACCGGAAAAAGCGCCGAAGGTCTTTCAAGCGTTACTATTATTGCTGCTAATGCAACCGACGCCGATGCCCTCGCCACCGCAGTTAGTGTAATGGGAGTCGAAAAGGGTCTTGCCTTAATTGAGAAACTCCCTCACACCGAAGCAATTTTGATAGCATCTCCACCTGAATATAAGCTTACCAAATCCAACGGAGCCGAAAAATATATAGTAAAGGAATGAATTCAGATAATTATCACTCAGGAATCCGCAGCTTTTACTTCTGCCTGTTCCGGAGCCTTTGCCGTTTTACCACGAAATATAATTACTTTTGTCGGACATTTATTCATTGCAGTTTCGGTTTGCTCGATGGGTTGGTATCTTCCATAATCAACACGAGCTAAATTATCCTCAACCAAAAATATATCCGTCTGTTTAACACAAAGCCCGCAGCCTATACAGCCTACCTTGCAATTCGCACGTGTACTTTTGCCCGTCTCTTTACTGTTACAGGCAACGACCATCATATTCTCATGACTGAAAGGAACCATCTCGATTAGATGACGCGGGCAAGCCTTCGAGCAGGCCGTACAGCCCGTGCATTTCTTATAGTCAACGGTAGCCAGCCCATCTATGATATGGAGTGCATCGAACTTACACGCCCTCGTACAATCGCCAAGACCTAAGCATCCAAACCCACACGCCTGCACATTAGCCAAAGCGTTCGCTGCCGTACAGCTTTGTATCCCCTCGTAGTGAGCATGAAACGTTTTATCTGCGATGTGGGCATTACATCGCACAACCGGCCTCTGGGTCGGTCCCGAATCACTGACCTGCAAGTTCAGTATATCCGCTATCTTCGCAGACGTTTGCGTCCCGCCCGGTGCGCATTTACCCAACAACTCAGGTTTCTGCATAACCGCTTTTGCATACTGACCGCAGCCGGGAAATCCGCACGCCCCGCAATCAAGGTTAGGCAAAGCCTCGTGGATTTGCTCTATTTTCGGGTCAACTTCTACTTTCAGCTTTTCGCTCGCTATCAAAAGCACCAGCGCAAAACCACTACCCAAACCCAGCATTGTCAGCCCTGCCGGCCAGGCACTACTCCACAATTGTACAATATCAGCCAAAACCATTTTCTAATTCACTTACCTTATCATCCCTGCAAAACCCATAAATGCCAGGGAAAGAATGCCCGCCGTAATCAGCGTAATGGGCGCACCTTCCAGACACTTCGGCACATCCGCCATATTCAGATTCTCACGAATGCCCGCCATAATACAAATCGCCATCGTAAAGCCGATACCCGCTCCGAAGCTCAGAACCACCGCCTCCAGTAATGAATTAATTGCCCAAAGATTGATAAACAAACACAACCCCAAAATCGCACAGTTCGTTGTAATCAGCGGCAAAAATATACCGAAGCTGTCGTACAACGATGGAAAGAACTTCCGCAGATACATCTCGACTAATTGCACCGCGCCGGCAATAACCAAAATAAAACAAACATATCTCGTAACTTCCAGAGGCGTACCTATCAGAATCAAATGGTCAATCAGCCATGTCAATGTCCCGCTCAACGTAACAACAAACGTCACCGCCAGCCCCATACCGAAAGCCATATCGATTCTGCCCGACACGCCCAGATAAGGACATATCCCAAGAAACTTCGTAAAGACAAGGTTATTAACAATAACAATGGATATAAAACCCATCAGCAAAATATGAAGCGTATCCATAAACCTTTCCTCTTAAGCTTCCTTCTTACTAATCATATTCACCAGACCCAGCAACAGCCCCAGCGTAATAAACGCCCCTACCGGCATACTCATCGCCGCCCACGGAACAAAAGCATCAGGCATCAACTTCATTTCAAATATCATACCCGTCGAGAGTAATTCCCTCACCCCCGCCAATACACAAAGCGTAAGTGTAAAACCAATGCCCATTCCTATCGCATCGATGATACTTATAACAAGGCCGTTCTTGCTTGCACATGCCTCCGCCCGGCAGATAATAATACAGTTCACAATAATGAGTGGCACATAAGGCCCAAGCGTCTCGCTCATCTTCGGCACAAACGCCTTCAAAAACAAATCAGCTATCGTAACAAAGGTCGCTATCGTCAACGTAAACATAAGGATTCGCAAATGCGGCTTAAGAAGATTCCGCATCAGGCTAACTATTATATTACTGCACAAAAGCACAAAAATAACACAACAGCCCATAGTAAAAGCCGGCTTCACCGCCGCCGTAACCGCCAAAGTCGGGCACATCCCCAGCAGCAGCCGAAACACCGGATTCTCTTTCCACAATCCGGTTATAAATGTCTGCCCGTAACCCACAGTTTTGGATTCACCATTATTCGCCATTACCGATTAGTCCCTTTTGCTGCAACTGCTTTTTTATCTCACCCGTGTAAGTATTAAATATCTTCACAACTGCTTCACTGCTCACGGTCGCGCCGCTGATAGCCGCTATCTGACTATCGATTACTTTTATTACTTCAATTTTTCCTGTTTTAATAAGCTCCACCTCTCCCGCCAGCGCCCCCTTAAACTGATCGACAAAATCAATATCACTTTCATCCGTATCAATCGCAATCTTACTGCCGAACCCCGGTGTCTCATTACTCGCAAGAACCTTAAAGCCGAGAAATTTCTCACACTCGCCGTCAACAGCTATTACAAGCTTGATTTTATCTGCAAATCCCGCCCCCACTGCAACGAATGCAAAGCCGATACTTTTACCATTCCCATCAAGCGCTTTATATATATCCGTCTTTTCAACTTTTCCCTTATCACCCGTTACCTCAACCTGCTCGGCGGCCATTTGAAAATCTTCAGCCTGACCTATTAACGATTTCATCAGGTTATCGAGCTTGTCCTTTTCATTCTGTTTAATCCGCGGCTCCAAAGATGCATTCGCAACCGCTATCAGTAGTCCAAACGCAAATGAAGCCGCAATCAACAACCAGCTCTGCTGAACAAAATATTTTATTTTACCCACCGGGTTTACCTCCCGCAGGAATCCGCTGGAATAACCTGTCAATCAATGGAGTCACCGCATTCATTAAAAGAACAGAAAACATCACACCTTCCGGATACTCCCCAACAATTCTTATAAGCATCGTCAGTGTCCCTACTCCTATACCGAAAAGCCACATCCCTCTGCGCGTCAACGGCGCTGTCACCGGATCCGTAGCTATAAAGAAAGCGCACAGCAGCATACCGCCGCTGGTCAGATGAAACCATGGCTGAATATACGCATCCGAATCTATCAAATATGCAATCCCCGCAAAGATAAAAGCAGAAAGCAAAACCGCCAACGGAATATGGAAATTTATCGTCTTTCTTATTAATAAATATAACCCGCCAAACAATAAAGCAATCGCGCTCGTCTCTCCCAGACAACCACCCACGTCGCCGATAAAAGTATGCAGCAAAAGCTCACTATTGTAATCTCCGGCATTATAACCGTCAGATTCGCCTTTGCTCTTTATTGCCTGCTTACTCCAGGCCAGCGGCGTCGCCTGTGTTCTCGCGTGAATAAGCCCTTCCTCAGTCACCGCCTCGATTCTATTATCCGGGTCAACTGAAGTGGTCGTCGAATCTATTGTCGCCGGCACCATCCACGTCGTCATCAATACTCCGAAAGATGCCGTCAGAAACGTCCTGCCAGCCATAGCAGGATTGAAGATATTTGCTCCCAGCCCGCCAAATACCATCTTACCGATTGCGATAGCAAAAGCGCTGCCTATCACAGCCGCCCAAACCGGCAATCCCGGCGGAAGTGACAACGCAAGAATTATCCCCGTCACGACAGCGCTGAAATCATCCAGCGAATTGGCTTTCTTTCTAACAACATTACAAAGCCACTCCGTCGCAACCGATGAAACAATACAAACACCAATAAGAATAAGCGCGTGAATACGAAAATAATAACCCGCCATCGCCATCGCCGGCACCAGCCCGATTATAACATCTACCATAACGCTGCGCGTCGAAAGATGCTTACTAATATGCGGTGCATTCGATACTGTTATTTTACTTAGCATTTTCCTTCTTCTTATTACGCATCTCACCCGAATCTTTGGAGGATACGCCCGGTATCAATTTACCCCGGCACTTTCTTTTTTTGCCTGGCAAGAAAGATTTTACCCGTCTTGATATAACCCGTTATCTCGATATTCGCCGGGCAGACATAGCTGCAACAACCACACTCTATACACGCATTCATATAATACTTATCCGCCACATCTAAGAGATTGTGCTTAACTGCATGAGCGATTTTTGTCGGGTTCAAATTCTCCGGACACACCTGCAAGCATCTCCCGCATCGAATACATGGCGTTTGTCGCCCCGCAAATTTCGCCCTGCCCACCTGTTCTTTCGTTAATACGGTTATAGCATTGGTCGTTTTTGTAATAGGCATCTTCAAATCAGCAATTGCTATTCCCATCATCGGCCCGCCCAGAACAACTTTCGCGCACCTTTCCGTAACTCCCCTGCAAAATTCAATAAGGTCCTCAACCAGCATCCCTATCGGAACAAAATAATTACCCGGCTTCGAAATAGCCTCCCCCGTAACGGTCACAACCCTGTGCGTCAGCGGCAAATCATCAATAACAGCCTCTGCAATTGCAGCGGCTGTCGCAACATTAAGCACCACCACTCCAATCATAGGCGGAATACCACCGGTAGGCACATTTCTTTTCAATATCGCTCTTATAAGTTGTCTTTCACCGCCCTGTGGATACTTTGTCTTGACCGGCACAATCCTGATGTCACCTCCGCCTCCGAAAGTCCCGAGTGCCGCCTCCATAGATTCAATCGCTTTCGGCTTATTGTCCTCTATCGCAATCATTACCCGCGAACACCCCGACGCCTTTCGCGCAAGTTTAACACCTGCAATAATTTGTCTGGTATATTCCCGCATAATACGGTAATCGCAGGTAATATAAGGCTCGCATTCACAGCCGTTAATAATCAGTGTTTCTTTAGGTAATCTTGGATTAGGTTCAATCTTAACCCTCGTCGGAAATCCCGCCCCGCCCATACCAACTATGCCCGCCTTACGAACAGCCTCGCATATTTGCTCCGCCGAATAATTATTCTCATTGAAATCATCCGGTAATTTAGAAAACGACCGCCTTACAGGATGATTAGGCAAAACCTCTATAATCATCGCCATGCTTCGCCCGAGTACTGCATGAGACCGCAGCGCAATCTCCTTCACTTTTCCCGTCACAGGAGAATGAACAGGCGCTGATACAAAGGCATCGCTGTCGCCTATCTTTTGCCCGGCCTGAACTACATCTCCCTTCCTGAACAAAGGTTGGCAGACCGCACCGATATGCTGGCTGAGCATCACAGCAACTTCCTTGACTGGAGGCCCAGTCTCTATTACAGCGTCACGCGTAATATCTTTTTTTTCCGGAGGATGTGCACCACCGGGAAAAGAATACCTGCCTTTAGTCTCGATACCCATACAATAAATCCGACTCTAACCAGCCTGACTTGATTGCCTGTTAAACATTTTTACAATGAATACAAAGATAATCGTAACAATTAAAGCTGCCAGTAAACCCAACACCATTTGAATATGCTCGCTGTTTATTACCCCTGCAAATATCTCTTCAAAAACCGCCAACGAGGCAATAAAAACCACAATCGGTAAAAGAAAAGCAAAAACAACCGAAACAACAACCGAAGGCCCCTCATTTTCCCCCATCTGCCTGTAAGCCTCCTTGCAGTCGTGTCTTTGGTAACAATCTTGACAGATTTCCTGTTCAATCATAGTTTCCACTACCACATCGTAAAACAGAGTTTATAATGGATACTGTCAGGATTTTCAAACATAACTTTTTAATATTTTTTTGAACATTATGACAATAAAACTTAAACTTTTAATTTTAGTCCTCACGTTTTTCGCTTGCACCGGCTGTGCAGTTAATCCCATTACTGGTCAGAATGAATTCATGCTCTTTCCGGAAAGTCAGGATTTCGAGATAGGCCGGCTATACGCACCTGAGTTTGAAAAAGAATTGGGCGGTAAAATCGAAGATGACGATTTGCAAAACTATATCGATTCCATAGGCCAAAAAATCGCCCGCTTCGGCCACAAGCCAAACTGGGAATATCACTTTGTCGCCTTAAAGCATCACTCTATTAATGCCTTCGCCTTACCCGGCGGTTACATCTTCATTACTAAGGGAATGCTCGAAAAACTCGAAACAGAATCCCAGCTCGCCGCAATATTGGCCCACGAGATAGTGCACGTTATTGCAAGAGACACATCAAACGCTATAAGCAAGCACATTGGAATAGGTATGTTACTCACCGCCGCTATACCCGAAGTTGCCACTTCCGAAGAATCCGCACAGGGCGCTCTCGCCGCAGCACAAGTTATACAGCTAATAATCGCCCTGCAATACAGCAGACAGGACGAACGCCAGGCCGACCTGGGCGGCATAGATTACATGGTCGTTGCCGGCTACAATCCCACCGGAATGGTAGAAACAATGCAGATGCTTGAAAAAGAAAGCGAAACCAGACAGGTAGAATTTCTCTCAAGCCACCCTTCTCCACAACACCGCGTAGCTTACCTATCGCAGAAAATTCAATCCGGAAACTACCCCCTCTCGGATTTAAGAATCGGCAAAGATACTTATCGCGCCACTATCCTCGACCGCCTGCCCAATCTTCCGGATGAAAAACACCCCCTCGACCACTTACCTAACGAACCATTCACCCAGTGAGCTTGCCCTCTGGGATAAGGCAATGTCAATAAATGTCCTTCACTAAAAAAAACTGCTTAGTATTTCCTATTGTATCACCTGCCGAACTATCTAACGTTCAGATTAAAACTCTCCGAATGACTGTTAAATTCCGGTGCGTACATACACTGAATACTGGCAATGCCCGTCTGGTATTCTCCCTTGTGTTGGACACGGGTACTGTACTCGAATACATAAACACCCTTGGGCAGATAATCCATGAAAAAGTGTGACGCTGTATCACGCGTACTCTCATAGTAGCCCAGCCCATCCTGATATCGGTAGCCGCTGATAACATTGACCGGCTCGGTACCGCTTCCCCGCTGGTCTTTAAGATGGACATATTCCATATCACGGTCAACCCGCAATTCGATGCGTACAACCAGTTCATCACCAACCTCAAGCGAACCCTCCACAGGATAAAGCATCTGGCCCTGATCTGTGTTGCGTTTAACGTACAGGGTCTTAATAAGTTGCAGCGGCGTGCCCTCGTATGGTGTAACTTTGCTCATGTCCTCAAGATACTGCCAGTGCACACTGCCCCAGCTAACTCCCTCGTCAACCTTCCTTACCGTAATCATACCCATTTCGGGTTCAATCTCCTGCCGGATGAAACGTTT
>JASFMF010000060.1:0-7761 GCA_050117705.1 Phycisphaerales bacterium | reverse complement strand
ATCATACTGAGTTTTCACCTCAAGGCCATTATCCCATACAGCCAGGACGGCCTTTTCCCAAGCCTGAGGCAAACAACCGGCGGTTATCGAAATCACAGGTATATTGGCGATAGGTTCTGTAGCTGACATTTAACGAGTCTCCTTAATCGTAAAAGGTTTTGTTCCGGGTCTTGGTTTGGCGAACCTGCTCAGATCCAGTTCTGCTTCCGTAACTCCGTATCTTTGCTTATATCTTTCCGGCAAATCAGCCAATAATCTTTGGGCCTGATATGCATGATAACTATCCGGCCATTTGCGAATTATTTGGCGGCAGTTGTCCACCATGAGCTTATAGCCGGTCATCGGCAGCCGGCCTATACTTCTGCCCGGCACGGCCACATTCAGAAGCTGCTCGGCCTGAACTTCGTCTATCTCATCAAGCTCTTTGAAATACAACTGTGTGGGTTCGGGCGGTCTTTGGGGTCTTGTAACAGGCTGTCGGGCCGGTTGGGTTGTCTGGTTCGGGGTAGTTTGTTCCTGCTGATTGGCAACCACCGCTTCCGGTTTAGCCAGAAACTTTTCCCTATCTTCTTCGGCCTGGTCGTAAATCGTCCGCTCAGGCTGCTCTGCCCGCTCTGACTGCTGATTATCGCCGGAAGTAAACATAGCAGCCAATATTACGAGTACGAAAATTCCAATCGCCACTGCCGCCACTTTTAGCCAGAAAGTATTCATGGCCGTCCCACCCCTTTCTGATAATGATTCCGTTAAAGCCGTATTCTGATATTGATTATTGACTATCGATTACTTATAATCGATTTTAACGTTCGGCTCTCTTTTATCAATAGTCAATAATAAATCTTTGAGATTAAAAATCAATAACAGATGTTTACAGGAATTATAGAATCTGTTTGTACGGTAAAGTCGGCTCGCCAAAGCGGAAAGACAATGCTGATTACGGTCGATTTAGACACTCTTGCCGAAGACAGCAAGCCCGGCGACAGTATCGCCGTAAACGGTGTTTGTCTGACCATTTCCAGGCTTGAAGGTAATATTGCAAGTTTTGAGATTAGTGCCGAAACACTGGAAAAATCGACTCTTGGCAAATTACAACCTCTATCGCAGGTCAATGCCGAACGTGCCGTAAGAGCAACAGACAGGCTCGGCGGACATATCGTACAGGGACATGTCGATGGGACGGCTACAATTAAATTGATTAACAGGCGGGACGATTTTGCCGATATTAAATTTTCCGCCGAGGCCGAATTGCTCGACAATATGGTAGTAAAAGGCTCAATTGCCGTAGATGGCATTTCTTTGACGATAGCCGACATTGATAACAACAGCTTCAGCGTTGCTGTAATACCGGAAACACTGAACAGAACCACCTTAGGCAAAGCAAAAATTTCCGAACAGGTAAATATCGAAACTGATATAATTGTAAAAATAATAAAAAAACAACTTGAAAAAATTTTACCACAGAAGCAACAACTAACAGCCGAAAGATTAAGAGAGATGGGCTTTTAATCAGGAAGGGGACATCGAAAACGAAGCTCCGCACACTGGGCTTTATTATGAAAAATAACGGTAACAATTCAATCACGGAACAGCCGGTCATCGGGATAACGATGGGTGACGCGGCCGGTATCGGCCCGGAGATTATCGTTAAAGCGCTGGCAGACCCGCATATTCGTCGTGCGGCGAAGTTCATAATCTTCGGTATGAACGAGCAGCTTTGCTACGCCGCAGATGCAGCCGAGATTGAACCTTACTGGGGCAGACATCAACACGAAAAAATAAGCAGGGAATATCCCTATAAGGTAGTCGTTGCCGACTATGATGAGTATTCAGTGCCAACCTGGGTAAAAGGGCCCAGCAAACTGGCAGGCGAGGCATCGTTGAGGTTCTGTCTGGATGCTGTTGACGCCGCACGAGAGGGAATAATAGACGCTGTGGTAACGGCACCAATCAGTAAGACAAGCTGGAAACTTGCAGGCGCCGAATGGCCCGGCCATACCGAAATGCTTGCGGCCCGATGCAAATCCAAAAGAAAAGTAATGATGTTTGTCGCAGGCCCGCTGAGGCTCGCACTGGCAACGATTCATGAAGCACTGTTCGAGGTCAGGCACAAGTTCACTATAGGCTGTGTCTTCGAACCGATAGATTTACTAAACGATGCCCTGAAAGAATTCTTCGGTATCGAAAATCCTAAAATCGGCGTGGCCGCTTTGAATCCTCACGCCGGTGAGGACGGGCAATTCGGTGACGAAGAAAAACGCATAATATCGCCGGCTATTGCACTGGCGCAAAACCAGGACATTAACTGTGACGGCCCGTTCCCAGCCGATTCACTTTTCCTCAGAGCCTCTCGTGGTGAATTCGACGGCGTCGTTGCAATGTATCACGACCAGGGGATGATACCCATAAAACTGCTCTACTTCGAACAGGCGGTCAACGTAACTATCGGAATACCGATTATAAGGACATCACCCGCTCATGGAACGGCTTTCGACATAACGGGCAAAAACATCGCCAATCCAAACAGCATGAAGTCAGCAATAACCACCGCAATATACATGGCCAAAACAAAAAAGAAATTAGAATGCAAAGTTGAGAATTAAAAAAATTCGGAATTCTGCATTCTAAATTCTAAATATTTATGCAGACTAAACATCAAATCCAGCAATTGCTTACATCGGCAGACGTTCGTCCCAACAAGAGACTCGGGCAGCATTTTCTTATCGATCTGAATCTGATGCGCCTGCTTGTTGACTCAGCAAATATCAGTAATAGTGATATTGTGCTTGAGATCGGTTGCGGCACAGGTTCTCTGACAGAGGCCTTAGCTGAGAAAGCAGGTATGGTCATCGCCGTCGAGCTTGACCGGACTCTCGCCGAAATTGCAAAAAGCCAGCTCATAAATGCAAACAATCTTGAGCTTATCAATACCGATGTACTCAAGAGCAAACATACAATTAATCCCGCTGTCACAGACGCATTGGAGATCGCCCGCAAAAAACACAGCGGTCGTGTCCTGCTGGTAGCAAATCTACCTTACAATGTCGCCTCACCTGTAATGATAAACCTGGTAACCGGCCCGAGTATTGTCGATGCTATGTATGTTACCATCCAAAAGGAAGTCGCCGAGAGGATGACAGCCCTTCCCGGCAGTAGTAATTACGGCGCTCTGAGTATTTTTCTGGCCGCCACCGGTGATGTAAAAACTATAAGGGTTTTGAAGCCGACAGTGTTTTGGCCTGCACCGAAGGTGGATTCGGAAATGGTCTCTTTCGTTCGCAGCAAGGTAAAGTCAGAGCGTATTGAGAATATGAAATTATTCACCGAAATCTTGAGTCTCTTTATGTGCCACCGACGCAAAATGCTTAAAACCAGCTGCAAGCTGGCTAATAAAATGCTAACAAAAATTGAAAATTGGACAAAAATTTTTAAAAAATGTTCTATAGATCCCCAAAAACGTCCCGGGCAACTCCGTGCCGAAGACTTTATTGCCATAGCTAACCTTTGCCATAGCACCTCTGTTGAAACATGATTTATAAACAATAAATTTTCATGTTTTCGAGCAATAATCGCCGATATCAACTTAAAAAACAGGGTTTTCCAAGCAAATCCCACTGAATCGACGCCTTATTCTGCACAAACTGCAAATTCGCCTCGATACAAAAAAATGCTCTGAAAAAAACAATACTTGATTTTGTTGTGCATTTATTTCGCATTTTTTCTTGCGAAAAAATTAGGCTTGATGTATAATATATAGTCTGGTAATATCGTGGCTGAATACACAAAAAGGCCGAATTGGTGGAATAGGTGGAACAGAAAGGTGTCTTGGCGCATCCTGAATAAGGCCGAGTGGATGTGCAACTATATAGAAGTGACAGGGGTTTTTGAGTTATTAGCTTGAGGAGTTCTATTGCTATGAGTAACAAGCGGGGATTTACTTTGATCGAACTTTTAGTGGTAATCGCCATTATTGCCCTTTTGATGGCAATTTTAATGCCGGCGCTGCAGCGGGTTAAAGAGCAGGCCAGAACAATCAAATGTATGGCAAACCTCAAAAGCTGGAATCTCATTTTATCGATGTACGTCGATGATTACGACGGCAAATTCCCAAGCGGTGTAAATGCACAGGGTTTCTGGTGGCTAACTCAGCTCGAAGACAGGTACCAGAGTTACAAGCAAAACCCATTATGGTTCTGCCCGACAGCTCAAAAGCCAATATATGACGAACATCACAACCAAATAGAAAGCTTTAATATCTTCAATGCCTGGGGCATCTTTACACGCGACTTTAACGGCCATGCAGATCTTTGCTCGGACGGCGTCTCTGGCAGCTATGGCTTAAACTGTTATGTCCTTAGCACCGACCCCGGCACAGAATTCGAAGGTGGTCGAAGTACCAGCGACAACTGGAGGACACCTCAGGTAAAAGGCGCAAATAATGTACCGCTATTGACAGAGTCCCTGCGTTTCGACCTCTGGCCAATAATGACGGATGGGCCGGAAGAGTACGAATTTGAAGCCTGGACAAGCAACAACCATATGGCACGCGTTTGCATTAACCGGCACGATGGATTTGTAAACACCTCCTTCTGCGATTTCTCCGCAAGGAAGGTCGGACTTAAGGAAGTGTGGACACTCAAGTGGCATAAATCATTCGACACCAATGGCCCCTGGACACAGGCCGGCGGTGCAATGCCGACCAACTGGCCTCAATGGCTAAGGCCTTTCAGGGACTATTAAAATAATTATAATGTGGTGAAGGCCAGCTCTTTGAGACTCGGCCTTTATTATTGATATTAGTTTCTCAAAAAGCAAGGAAAGGTTATGATATGCGTAAGAAAGCGGGATTTACGTTAATAGAGCTTTTAGTCGTCATAGCCATCATCGCATTACTGATGGCTATACTAATGCCGGCACTACAGCGGGTTAGGAAACAGGCAAAGTCGGTGATGTGTCAAACCAATTTAAAGCAATGGGGGACTATGTTCAATATGTATTGCGATGAAAATAGTCGCAAGATGCCCGACCGTAGCGCTCCAGAGAGCTCTAATCAGGGGCGTTGGATGTATTCTTTACGTCATCTGTATAGTAATGAAAAAGATTTCAAGCTTTGTCCTCTGGTCAAGAAGTCGACTATTGACAAGGGACTGGATTCCTCAAGCTGGTGGGGATCGACCTTTACGGCCTGGGAAATCCCTGATTACGATGCAGGTGGAGGACGCGAAGCTGGAACTTATGGCAGCTATGGTATTAATGGCTATTGCTATGACACCAGAGAGACGTTGATGGGATTCGCGACTGTAGAGATGCATTGGAAGACCCCGGATGTCAAAGGGGCCGCCTACGTTCCACTTTTTCTGGATGCAATGTTCTGGACGGGATGGCCGCAGGCCACAAATTCTCCGCCTCCTGAACCCATAATGGTGGGAACGCACATCCCTGATGAACAAGGAATGCAACGTTATTGTCTTGATCGACATAATGGAGAAATAAATGCCGCATTTTTTGACTTTAGTGTGCGCTCGGTAGGCTTAAAAGAGCTATGGACGTTGAAATGGCATAAGGGCTACGACAAAGCCGGTCGCTGGACTACTGCGGGCGGTGTCATGCCGGCCGACTGGTCGAACCACGGAAACGGCTGGATGGGAAAATTTAAAGACTATTGAAAAAAGCTCTATCATAATATAAAATCTTAAGAAAGAGTCATAATACTGAACGTGTAAAACATAATGTTTTAGGGGAAGTGATAACAAAATTCGAAAAGGTGTGATTATGAAAAAACAAAAAGGATTCACTTTAATAGAGCTACTGGTTGTAATTGCTATCATTGCAGTACTAATGGCCATACTTATGCCGGCGCTGCAGCGAGTCAGGGAACAGGCCAGAGAAGTGACATGCCGGGCAAACCTGCGTCAATACGGCATAGCGCAAGCCGTGTACCTGGATGAGAACGACGACCGTTATCCATCCGCCTGGGTATCTTTAGTCGCAGACGAGGAACCCGTTAGCGGGTATCAGCGCTACTGCCGATGGCATGACCCGAGATATAAGGCCAACGGTCCGTTTTGGCCGTATCTATCGGAGGAAAAGGTCAATCTCTGCCCATCGTTCAAGGTCCTTGCCAAATCCGAGGGCAAGAGACATCCATCGCATGACGATTCCATTCCTGTCGTGCCTTACTACAGTTACAGTATGAATGCATATCTGGGCTCAAAGGTAGGCGACGAGCACGGCTCCGGCGCACAGACCTCCACCGGATTAGGTGGTGTGTATAAGCGTTCCGAGATAACAAGGAGCAAGGCAGAGGTATTTTTCTTCTCCTCAGAGAACATGTGGACAAGGCCCGGCAATGCAAATGTTCTTAACGACAATGCCCTGTGTGGGGATGGACGTGACTGGTTCGGCACTTTCCACAGCACAAAGAGTGGAGACCTCAACAGCGGTATGGTCAATGCTGTCTTTGTGGACGCCCATGTAGATGAAGTGCGATCAGCGCTGGGTCCTGAAGGCGAGGACATGGGAATGGAATTCGGCCAATTTGAGAAATTCAGCTGGCCGAATAAAAGACCGTATCAGTAATATAATCGTATAGATTCATCATCTCAAAAATCAAAAGGCTTATCTTCATGATAAGCCTTTTTTATTTCCACCAAACCAATCGGTATTAATAATCAAATAACCGCCGTTTTGTGCCGGTGGCTGTGGCATTCGATATTTACTGCCACCGGAAGCGACGCAATATGGCAGGCGGAGGTTTCAACTAAAACGGCCAAAGCCGTCGTATCTCCACCAAGCCCCTGTGGGCCTAAACCAAGCGAATTGATTCTCGAAAGCAAATCACTCTCAAGCTCCGCATAAAATCCATCGGGATTCTTCTCGTTCAGATTCCGACACAGGGCTTTTTTACTCAGAAGGCAGCTTAGCTCAAAGTTTCCCCCAACCCCCACACCGACAACAAATGGTGGACACGCATTAGCACCGGCAGAGGCCACAACATCAACTACCCAGTCAATTATCTGGTTTTTATCCGCCGTAGGATTAAACATTTTGAATTGACTCTTATTCTCACACCCGCCGCCTTTTGCCATAACGGTCAGTTTTAATTTCTCACCCGGCACAATAGTGTGGTGGACTACTGCAGGTGTATTCGAGCCTGTATTTTCTCGTTTATTCAGAGGTTCGGCCACAATGCTTTTTCGCAGATAACCTTTTTCATAGCCCGCCGCTACACCTGCATTAATGGCATCATATAAAGTAGCTTTTGCATTATTTTCCGAAGGCTTAATCACAACCTCAGAGCCCTGCTCAACAAAAACCACGGTAAGTCCCGTATCCTGGCATAAAGGTATCTTTTCTTCGGCCGCTATGCGGGCGTTCTCGATGAGCTGATTCAATATCTTTACGGCTCCGGGATCGGATTCTTTTTGCGTGGCTTGTTCGAGAGCCGACAAAACATCCTGAGGCAGCTCATAACCGGCTGATATACAAAGTGATTCAACCGCTTGCACTATTTCTTCATATTCTATGTTTCGCATTTTTCTATCTAATAAAGAATCCGGTTCTAACAACGCAGCTAAATATTACACAGGCTCGCGGGAACGTAAAGCTTTTTTTCGGCGATAGACTATTTCCGCCGGTTATGTTACAATTCCCACGAAAAATTCAGGTTAATAGTAAGTGCAATATGGCAAATAATACTATAACAGCACCTAAAGGTTTCTTGGCGGCGGGAATTCCCTGCGGTGTAAAAGTGTCGGGCAAACC
>JASFMF010000059.1:0-7768 GCA_050117705.1 Phycisphaerales bacterium | reverse complement strand
AGCGACCGAGTCGATAAGTACAGTAATCTCCCGGTTTCTAGGTTGCTTAGTAAACGGTCCAGACAATCACGTACTCAAGAGTGTCTACGAAATAAGAGGACTATGAATCTATGAAATCAAATGAACCGAAATGTCATGACCTCCGCAAGCCTAAGTTGAATAGACTAATAAAGTTCTCGACAAATGAAAATTCTACTTATTAACAACCATTATTTCATTCACGGAGGGCCGGATCGTTACTTCTTTAATGTCAAAGAATCGTTGGAGAAACGAGGACATACAGTTGTCCCTTTTTCTTTTCAATATAACGAAATGATTGACACACCATACCGCGAATATTTTCCTGAGCCCATAACAGGCAGAGGTCCATGCATGCTATGTGATATGAGGCTTTCGGGGATCTCGAAGTTGAAAGCTATCCTCAGGATGTTTCACAATGGAGAAGTCAACACAAAGTTCCGCAAGATTGTCAGGACGGAAAGGCCAGATATAGTGTTTTCGGTCTATTTGTCGTCGAGTCTTCTCCCCAATGTTCTGGCTATTGCGAAAAAGGAATTCGACCTTCCAGTGGTATACAGGTTGTCCGATTTTCATATGTTTTGTGCGTCATACCTCTTCTATAGAGCTGGCGAGGTTTGCACTAAGTGTCTTTCTAATCCTTGGTCTGCAGTGAAACATCGATGCGTCCATAAGTCCTTATGTGCTTCATTACTCCGTTCTTTGCAGATGCGTTATGTGAGATTGCGGGGCTGGTATGATAGTATTGATGCGTTTATTTGTCCGAGTGAACTCATGGCCCACTATCTGGCAGATAGAAATATCGCGATTGAAAAGATCCATCATGTACCCACATTTGCAAGAGATTTCGGCGATAGAGAACATGAGATGTCAACTGAGCCATACGTCCTATACTTTGGAAGAATAGTCCCGGAGAAGGGTGTTGAGACTTTGTTGCAGGCATTCAACAAAATCGAGAAACCGTCGTTTTGGTTGAAGCTCATGGGCAATTGCAGTGAGCAGTATCACAAACAACTTCTTGCCATGCTGGATGAGAGTCACAGGATTCGCGTGGAAATCCGGAACCCGGAACAGGGAGATGCACTCATTGACACTATTCGACACGCTCTGTTCATTGTGCACCCAGCTCTTTGGTTAGAGAACATGCCGAATACTGATTTAGAGTCAATGGCGGCGGGCAAAGCTATAGTTGCATCTGCCCTTGGATCAATGCCTGAGTTGGTAAAAGATGGCGTAAACGGCAGACTTTTCTCCCCGGGTAATCCGACAGAACTTGCACAGATGCTCGTTTCCTTAGTCGATGCTCCGGACAAGATACGTGAAATGGGAGCTTTTTCCCGTGTATTATATGAGCGAACATACACTGAAGATGCTCATATGAAGATTTTGCTGCAGATATTCGAAGCTATTGTTAGAAACGGGCAAAATGGAGGTCTTTTGAGAGGAAGAACGCTATCCTAGTTCGTACAGTCCACATTCACTGTTCTCTCTGGAGGATTAAACGCGAGGCTATCCACTATCTGATTTTAATCGCGTCCTGAGACAGCACTTATAAGAATATGCTATGGTGAGATATCTGATTCTGGAGAACGGGAATGACGAATGTCAACCGGGCAAGAGAAATCCAAACAATTCTTAAGAATGGATTTTATCATATCGCAGGCGCATTGTTTCTTGTTTTATCCAAAGGCAAGTATTGGATGCGGGGTTATTCAAGTCCGAAGCCATTCTCGACATCCGATTATGATAGGTGTATACAATATGATTTGAATGTGGTTGACCATTGGCTATCATGGCTCCAGGTATATGTTAATGCGGACAATTTTTTAACTGCCAGGCATGTCCTAGAACTCGGTCCTGGCTCGGATTTGGGTGCTGGCCTTTACCTTCTGAGCAAGGGAGTAGCCAAGTATAATGCTTTGGATGTGAACAACTTGGTGAGCAGCACACCCTATGCTTTCTACGAACATTTCTTTGATCGGCTAAGAGACCTGAATCCAGATGCTGATATGGAATACCTTCGCAATGAATTGGATTCCACGCTCAGCGGAAATAACAGGAAGCTCAACTATCTATGTCGTAAAGACTTTAATATCACATCAGCATTCCCGAAATCATCGATTGATATCGTATTCAGTCAAGCAGCATTTGAGCACTTCAATGATATACAGAAGGCTATCGAAGGATTATCAATCGTATGCAAGCCCGGGGCCATACTGATAGCAGAAATAGATCTGAAGACCCACTCCAGATGGATCCGTGAGAAAGATCCGAACAACATATACAGATATAGTGAATGGTTCTACAAGCTTTTTGAATATAGCGGGGCACCAAACCGCATTCGGCCAATTGTCTACAAGAAAATATTCGAAAAATGTGATTGGGAAGACGTTAGGATTATCCCTTTGAAAATAATCACTACTAACGACTTCGAGAAAACTGCAACAGTTCTTCACAAACGTTTTCATGGTGATCAAAATCAGATGCATTACTTATCTGTTATGCTTTGTGCCCGCAAATCTGGATTCGTGTAATGAGCTAAAAAGCGGAAACAAGAAGTGTCTGTTTTGTGAGTAAAGCGAGTTAAAATTGGCGGCAAAACGCTATATTAATAGGGATTATATAGATCATGATAATTGCATTTCTGGTAGTTAAAAATATTCTCCGGGGAGGAGGGATCGAGAAGTACACGTATGAGTTGGGCTCCCGTCTTGTTGATCGTGGCCACCAAGTCACGGTTTATTCTATGACTCACTACGGCCAGACAACGGCTTCCATCAATGGGATGAAAATCATATCGGTATACTCACTCGCAAAGCCATGTCTTCAAAAAATGACAGCTTCATTCTCCGCTGCTCTGGATATACTGCGTTTGCACTCATACGATATCGTTCATCTTCACAGTGTAGCTTCCGGTGCTTTTGGCTTTTTTCCAAGGCTGAAGGGAATCAAGACGGTTCTTCAAATGCATGGAATCGAATGGCAACGGAGTCGCTGGGGTAAAAAAGGATCCATCATTCTGAAGCTTTTAGAAAAAATGGCTGTCCGGCAGGCTGTAGCAATTTCAGCCGTTTCGAGAAGGCAGTGTGCTTATTTCAGGGAACAGTACGATTGTAATGTTGAATACATCCCGACTGCCACGATAATTCCCCGAAGAATGGCTCCGAATAATATTCTCAAACGCGGATTGGTACCTGGTAGGTATTTCCTGTTTACTTCAAGACTCGTCCATGAAAAGGGAGTACATACTCTAATTAAAGCCTTCAAACAGATAAAGACCAATATGAGACTTGTGATCGCTGGAGATTGTGATGGCGGGGAAATATACAAACATCAGCTTTGGGACTTAGCTTATGGGGATGATCGGATTATTTTCACTGGATATATTGAGGGAGAATTGCTGGCGGAACTCTTCAGTAATGCTTATGTCTATGTTCAGCCTTCAACGGTTGAAGGTCTATCAATTGCACTGCTCGAGGCGATGAGCTATGGCAGATGCTGCCTTGTGAGTGATATTCCTGAGAACCTTGAGCCACTTGACGGAACCGGTTACTCGTTTAGAGTCAATAGTGTTCAGGATTTGGGCACAAAGCTTCGGTGGCTTCTTGAGAATCCCCACCATGTGCATTCTGTGGGAGCAAAAGCAATGGAGCATGTACGCTCCGAATACTCATGGGATTTTGTGACTGATAAAATGGAAGATTTTTATCACAGAACTCTATCTGGAGATATATCAGTCCGTATCAAAGCTAAGAGTGCTGTCTCACACTAAAATAGCATGCAGGCGAATTGTTCCTGATTGCATTTGAATTAGGAATCTCAACATGTAAGACCGATGGTTAGGCCAATGTACATCTTATTACTGATAGCAGCTTCCATAGTAGCTGCGACCGGTTTGCTGGTTCTTGGAATATCGATTCGGATGCACAAGGGTACCAGTCCACATGCTTTGCGGCGTCTGGCGCCCATTCCTATAGAGGCTCGGACTCATCTGAACGAGAGAATAATTTTCTTTGGCCACAAGTCAGTGGGCAACAACATTGTTGATGGAATTCGGGATATTGTGGCCAGCTACGAATCTCTTAGCCTCAATATCGTCGAGACGAAGGATGTGGACCAGATTGAGTGTCCTATGTTAGCCCATGCGCAGGTTGGACGGAACTTAGATCCGGAGTCAAAGATCGCCGAGTTCAAAATGCTTATGGAAGGCGGACTGGCAGAAAAGGTGGACATTGCCTTTTTCAAGTTCTGCTATGTGGATATTGGGAGCACCTCGAATCCAGATGCGATTGTAGCTAAGTATTGTAAGGCAATGAATAAACTGAAGTCATGTTATCCACAAGTGGTATTTGTGCACGTCACAGTCCCTTTGTGTGGGCCACCTAAGAAGTTGAAGGGGATTCTAAAGTCAAGCATTAAACGACTCATCGGCCGACCGTCCATCTTGGATGACAACTTGGTACGAGTACGGTACAATGCCCTTTTACGTGAACGGTTTTCTGGAAAGGAACCTCTTTTTGACCTCGCGCTTTATGAGACTCTGGGGCCGGATGGCCTGCGGCACTACAGCTTCAGAGACGGTCGAGAGGTTCCGATTCTCGTACGTTCGTACACGGATGACGGAGGTCATCTCAATGTGATGGGCCGGCGACATATGGCGGAACAATTGTTGATAAAGCTGCTAGACCTTGCAAGTTCTGGATAATATCCTGGGATATATTGAATTTAGAAAGGACTAGAACGCGATGCAAATTCAAAGTGAGATACGAAATTATATCATAGAAAACATCCTGTTTGGGGATGGAGAGTTACTTGATGTTGATACATCGTTTCAAGAAGACGGGATCCTTGATTCGTTAGGTTTCCTTGAGATCATTACATTTGTGGAAGGGAAATTCGGCATTGAGATTGAAGATAATGAGGTTGTGCCGGAAAACATCGGCTCATTACGAAGGATATCCAGCTTTGTTGAAAAAAAGTTGAATGAGAAACCATTGAATAATTCGGCATTCTGATTATCCATAATATTATCTTTACGTTCTCGTTGTGTCGGAATGCTTAAGACAATTCTTTGTTATGAATTATGGAGGATCAATGATATGAGTAATCAACTGTTACTAACCTTAATGGTTATACTATGTGCCCTGAATAGTCAAAGCTTGGCGACACGCACAGAACCGCTTGTTATCGACCATACCTGTACTGATATCACACAGATACCTGAATGGGCATTTCTCCAGACTAAGACATTGCTTCATATTGCTTACGCCCATACATCGCACGGTGCCCAGATCACCGGCGGGATGAGGGGACTAGTGGACTTTGCCAATAGAGGGGGGAAAGGACTTTCGTTACCAGAAGACATCTTGGCCTGGAATGATGGAGGTTCGGACGGAGCACTTGATTTTCATGATTATGCCATGGGTGATGATGTGGGTTACTATCCTCAGTGGATTAACAGAACCAGGGCTTACCTGGACGATCCACGAAATGCTGACGTCAATGTGATTATATGGTCTTGGTGTGGGCAGGTGGACAGCAAGTATGTAAATAACAGTTTGTTTAATGAATATATCATCCCGATGAGTCAACTTGAAATGGACTACCCAGACGTCACATTTGTGTATATGACCGGGCACGTCGACCACTGGGATGATGCCAACAACAAAGCTGCCAATCAGATAATTCGAAAATACTGTATCGCTAATAACAAGGCGCTCTATGACTTTGCGGACATTGAAAGTCATGACCCTAACGGTACCTACTACCCCTTTCCACATGATAATTGTGACTATTACGCTTCACTGAGCGGTGCACGTCTGGGCAACTGGGCCGAGGAGTGGCAGGATAGTCATGTGCTCGGGATTGACTGGTATCAATGTGATTCTCCGCACAGTCAGCCACTCAACGCAAATCAAAAGGCTTATGCTGCTTGGTGGCTTTTTGCGAGACTGGGCGGCTGGCCAGGTATAGCCTGCCAGTCCAACATAGCGGATATTGATAATTATTGATATATAAGATCGACCATCAAGGGTATACATTCAAGGAATAGTATATGTGTGGTATAGCAGGTATCTGTAATATTGTTGGTCCAGAAGGTGTGAGTTTGAGAACTCTCAGGAGTATGGTTAGCACTCTTTATTTTCGTGGCCCAGACGAAACCGGCTATTACCTCGATGACTATATTGGATTAGGGCATGCCCGATTGAGTATAATCGATCTTTCTGGCGGCACCCAGCCGATTCACAACGAAGACAAAAGTCTCTGGATCGTATATAACGGGGAAATTTATAATTATCCTGAGCTGCGAAGTCAATTACAGCAAGAAGGTCACCGTTTCTATACGACAACAGATACGGAAGTCCTCCTCCATCTTTATGAAGAGCACGGAGCGGGCTGTCTGGACAGGCTGAACGGCCAATTTGCGCTTGCCATCTGGGATGTGAAAAAGAAGGAACTGTTCCTGGCCCGCGACCGAGTCGGGATTCGGCCTTTGTATTACACTGTGCTGGATAATACCTTGATTTTTGCTTCCGAGATCAAATCGATCTTTGTCAATCAGGAAGTTTCCCGGCAGATCGATCCGGTGGCAATGGACCAGATATTCACCTTTTGGACAACCCTGACGCCTCGAACGGTATTTAAGAACGTATATGAATTGCCTCCTGGTCATTATATGAAGATATCCAATGGCAAGATAGCCTTCTGGAAATACTGGGAAATTCCTTTCTGCCCATGTGCGGAACAAATCGAGTTAGCTCCAGAGGAAATCTGTGAGCATATCCAGGAGCTTCTGCTTTATGCGGTTAAGATTCGCCTGCGAGCCGATGTGCCGGTAGGTTGTTACCTCAGCGGTGGGCTCGATTCCTCAATAGTAACCAGTTTGGTCGCCAGGAACTTTGATAATGATGTCAGAACTTTCGGAATACGTTTTGAACAAGATGGTTTTGACGAAGGTGAATATCAAAATCGGATGGTTTCCTTTCTCAAAGCCAATCACACTGAGACTAAGGTAACAAACGAAAAAATCGGAGATTGCCTCCCAGAGTGTTTATGGCATTGTGAACAACCTTTGTTGAGAACCGCTCCGATTCCATTATTCCTGCTCTCCGAGTTCGTACACCGAAGCGGTCTTAAGGTTGTGCTTACAGGCGAAGGAGCGGACGAGATCTTTGGAGGCTACAATATTTTTCGAGAGGCGAAAATCAGGCGGTTCTTGGCGCGATCTCCCGATTCTCATAGGCGTGCCGAACTCATCGGTCAATTGTATCCATATATTTTCGATAACCCCCGGCTTAAACGGACATTGCAATTGTTTTTTGCAAGGGGCCTGGAAAATGCTGATGACCCTCTTTTCTCACACATGATCCGATGGGGCAATACCAGTAAAATTCGAACGTTCTTTTCCGCTGATTTTCGAGAGGCTATCGGCGACTACGATGGATATACACATCTTAGAGAGAACCTGCCGTCCGATTACGATACATGGGACTATCTTTCCAAAGCTCAATATCTGGAGATGGCAATTTTTCTGAGGAATTATCTCCTCTCTTGTCAGGGAGACCGGGTGGCAATGGCCCATTCGGTGGAGATCAGGTTGCCGTATCTTGATCCGCGCGTGATGGAATTCATGGGCCGGGTACCAGCCAAATGGAAGATCATGGCTTTGAGCGAAAAGCATATTCTCAAAAAGGCTTTTCAGAATATTCTGCCTAAAGAGATTGTCCGGCGTCCGAAACATCCTTATCGT
>JASFMF010000058.1:0-7801 GCA_050117705.1 Phycisphaerales bacterium | reverse complement strand
ACAATATATTTGGGAATTCTTGCGATAATTTTTCAATTAATGCAAAAAACTCCTCTTGTTATATCAGAAGAAACATTGCGGATGAAATGGCATATTTTTTTACTACAGAATTTTATTGAGCTATTACCAATAATAGCCGTTTTTATTATTGTAGCTTTGGTACTAAGATGGATTGTGAAAAAATGAGTCAGCCTATAGTATATTTGTGAGGTTTAACACGTTTACTTTTAACTAACTTTACCACTTCACCTTTTATAATATTTCATAGCTTCGGGGATTAATTTTTTGATGTTGCTGATTCTTGTCGAGTCGGCCGGGTGGGTGCTTAAAAATTCCGGCGGCGCTGCCTGCCCTTTTTTTGATGCAGCCATTCTCTGCCAGAAGGCGACGGCCTCTTCGGGATTATAGCCTGCCATCGCCATAAATATAAGGCCCAGATGGTCGGCCTCTTTTTCATGCGTCCTGCTGAACGGCAGCGCGATGCCGACCTGCGTGCCTATGCCGTAAGACTGCAAGAACAGGTTTTGTGTTTGGGCGGGACTTTCTTCCAAAGCCTTCGATAACGCCACACCTCCCAACTCCAGAAGAAGGGCCTGCGTCATTCTCTCGGCGCCGTGCTTTACAAAAGCATGTGCAATCTCATGTCCCATCACAACGGCCAAACCCGCTTCGTTCTGCGTAACCTCTAAAATACCCGTGTAAATAACCACTTTCCCTCCCGGCATGCACCAGGCGTTCAAGGCATCATCTTCGACCAGATTGAATTCCCATTTGTATCCTCTTATTTGGTCTAAGCGGTAATTTTCCGTGCAATATCGTTCCACGGCCTCTTGAATTCTTCTTCCGACACGTTTGACCATCTGCGTTTGCTGGGCATTCGTACTTAATTTGCTTTGTGAAAGGAATTGGCCATAAGATTGAAAGCTCATCGAGTTCATAAGCGAGTCGGGAACGATATTGAACTGCTTCCTGCCGGTGAAGTCGACCTGTGTGCAGCCGGAAAGCAATAGTGCAAGGCCGCACAAAATGACCAGTTTAGATTTCAAAGTATGTTTCATAGTGTTTCCCTCTTTCTTCTTAAAAGGAAGTTATTGATATTTCAAAATAATGTCGAACGGAAGACCAAAACGACTTTTCCGCGCTGCAATTGTACATATTAAAACGAACTAATCAACAAGTATCAAGCCGTAATAGTTCGGGCACTGCTCCCTCGTTTGCACAACTTCTATATGAAAGCCCGCTTTTTTCACTGTTGAAAAAACGTCGATTCCGCAGGCCTCCATCGCGGGACGTGCTCGCTTGGCGTGCCTGCACAGTTTCTCTTTTAAGTTACATTCCTCGCAGAGACTGCACGAACCCGCCCCAAGGCCGAATACCTTCCATGCACCGCGAAAAAAGAATTCCTGTTCGAGTTCAACAACCGTAGTTTTTATTCCATCCACAGTAGCTTTTATTTTTGATTCCTTCTCGAAATGTATCAGTACCGCCCGATGGTACAAATCCAGGACCTCTCTCATTTGCTGCGGTGTCGGCGTATAGGGAGGGCAAACCAGGGTTTGGCCGTATCCACTGCATCCGAACTGACATTTGAGCCGGACCCAGGGGGCGGTTTCGACATCCGCCAGCGAAATCATCCGGGCATCTATAACGTTGGATTTCTGCTTTGCAGCCTTGCACAGTTCACTGTCGGATAACTTTGCCTTTTTTGCCGGTTTTTTCATTTTATGCTTCATCGATTTCTTCTTTTATTTTATTGAGCAAGTTAATTGCCTCAATCGGTGTTAGTTTGTTAATGTCGGTTGAAGCGAGTTTGTCCAAAACGCTCTTATGTTTTTGTACGAATAGCGTGTCTTTGTCCGGCTCTTTTGTTTTATGGCGGGAAAGGTGCTCACCGGTGGCTTCTTTCTGGAATGTACTCTCCAGCTCATCCAGGATTTCTTTGCTCCTTTCGAGGATGGTTTTGGGCAGGCCGGCAAGCTTAGCAACGTGTATGCCATAGCTTTTATCAGTCCCTCCCGGCAGAATCTTGTGTAAAAATACCACCTCATCCATCCATTCACGAACGGCAACATTACAATTTTTTACGTTCTTAAAAAGCTCTGATAATTCCGTCAGCTCGTGATAGTGTGTTGCAAAAAGTGTTCGGCATTGAATCTTGTTTGCAATATGTTCGGTAATCGCCCACGCCAAAGACAGGCCATCGTAAGTGCTCGTTCCGCGTCCGACCTCGTCGAGGATAACAAGTGATTTATCAGTGGAATTGTTGATTATGTTAGCCGTCTCGGTCATTTCGACCATAAATGTCGATTGACCTCTAACCAGTTCATCAGAAGCGCCCACGCGAGTGAAAATTCTGTCAACCAATCCTATCTCAGCATCTTTAGCGGGGATGAACGACCCGGCCTGCGCCATTACAACCAGCAGCGCAGCCTGCCTTATATAAGTGCTTTTACCGCTCATGTTCGGGCCCGTAATAACGACAATGTCACCGGCCCCGTCACCAAGCTCGATATCGTTCGGGACAAACTCCGCCCCAAGTGTTTCAGCAAGTACAGGGTGTTTGCCTTCATGGATTATAAGCCGGCCGCTTTCGGTCACTTTCGGGCGGGTGTAGTTTCGCCGCTTTGCTAAATATGCAAGAGATGCCAGGCAGTCACATTGAGCGATAGTATCTGCAAGGGACTGCAGGCGGCTTACATATTGTAAGCATTGGTGGCGAAGCTGCTCGAAAAGCTCCTGCTCCAGTTCGAGCGCCTTGTCCTCGGCATCCAAAGCTTTGGTTTCATATTCTTTGAGTTTGTCTGTAATGTAGCGTTCGGCGTTTTTGATTGTCTGCTTGCGTACATAGTCGGCGGGCACCTTGTCGGCCGCCGAGTGGTTGACTTCGATATAGTAACCGAAGACCTTGTTGTATCCGATTTTAAGATTTGCAATGCCGGTTCGTTCGGTCTGTTCTTTCTGATAGTTTCTGAGCCAGCTTTGGCCATCTTTTGAGATTGACCTTAGCTGGTCAAGCTTTTCGGAAAAGCCCGCTTTTATTACGCCGCCATCGCGCAGATGCGAAGGGGGTTCCGGCTTGATTGCCGATTCAAGCAGCTCTGCCAGTTCGTCCATACTGTCACACCGGCCAGCTAACTGCATGAGTAAATCGGAGCCGAATCGCTCTAAGATTTCTCGCAACATTGGCACCTGCCGAAGCGTTGCTGCAAGCGCAACCAAATCTCTCGGAGATGCCCTGAAAGTGCTGATACGGGCTGCTATTCGCTCGGTATCGGATATATTCGATAAAAGCCTGCGGATATCAGTTAATTGGCCGGACGATTCTTTTATTTCCTCGATTCCATCCTGCCGCATCTCAATAGCGCCGATATCACACAACGGCATACAAAGCCAGTTTCTGAACATCCGGCCGCCCATGCCGGTTATTGTCTCGTCGAGACAGTCCAGCAATGAGCCCTTCTGACTTTCAGTTCTGATTGTTCGCAGTATTTCCAGAGACCGCAGGCTTGTGGGGTCAATTTGCAGATAGTTTTTACGACTTATTTTTTTCAGATTACGGATATGTCCCAAAGCTGTCTTCTGTGTCTCGTTAAGATATTCGATTATTGCGCCGGCGGGGCAGATAAGGCCATCGTCAACATCGCTTATGCCAAATCCTTCGAGTGTGGCAGTTCCGAAATGTTTCAGGAGACGCTGCTTTGCCTGATAAGGATCGAAGTACCAGCCCGGACGTTCGGTAATAATTGAGTTGGTTAGTTGTGTGATATCTTTGGTGAGCTTTTTTGTCTCTGCTTCGAACAACTCACCGCGCCTGTCGGCAAGCAGGCATTCAGCAGGTGATAATCGTAATAGCTCGTCGAGCAGTTTTTCCTCGCTTAGCTCCTGAACAAAGAAATGACCCGTTGAAATATCAACCCAGCTTATAGCGGCTTTTTGTTTTTGGTCAAGGCTGACGGCACAAAGAAAATTGTCCTCCTTGGCAGTCAGTAATATATCGTCGGTCAACGTGCCGGGCGTTACGATTCGCACAACATCTCGTTTGACGACGCCTTTGGCAGTTTTTGGGTCTTCGACCTGCTCGCACACCGCAACTCTGTAGCCAGCCTGGAGCATCTTTTTCAGATATCCTTCAACAGCGTGATAGGGTACGCCAGCCAAAGGAATAGGATTGTCACTTTTACTTCGGCTGGTCAGAGTCAGGCCGAGAACCTTCGAGCAGGTTTTGGCATCTTCATAGAAGGTCTCGTAGAAATCGCCCATGCGGAAAAACAGTATGCAGTCCGGGTGCTTTTGCTTGAACTTGTGAAACTGCTTCATCGCGGGCGTTAGTTTTTCGGTATTTACGGCCATAGAAGCAGATTATACACGAAGCTGGCCGTTTAACAACTCTGTTATGATTGAGCTGGCTTGTTGTTTAGATTCGGCGTTTATTAATTGCTCTAAGAGATTTTTTTGTCTTTCTGTGAAACAAACAGCACTTATTGGGTCGAAATCGATAACACCTGTAATTTGCCGGATTTTTCCGAGCAGATTCTCGATTCCTGTGCCCTCTTTGGCGCTTATTTGTACTGTATTCGATAAAATTTCAGGTAATTTTCCTGCATTAAATTTGGCAGGTAAATCGCATTTATTTAATACGGCGATCACCTTTTTCCTGGAGATTTTTTCTATTATTCTTTCATCAAACGGCTCATTTGTTTGGCTGTTATCCAGAACAAGCAGGACTAAGTCAGCCTGCTCTATAATTTCAATGCTTTTTTTCTGAGCGGCTGTATCAACGGCATTTTCAGAACCGACAAATTCTTCGTCCAGTCCTGCTGTATCAATCAGCTCTAAAGACAAAGATTCGGTTCGATATTGCGCTGTGACCCAGTCTCTGGTTGTACCTTTGATGTCAGTTACTATAGCTTTTTGTTTTCCGGCCAGATAATTCAAAAGCGTACTTTTTCCGGTATTCGGCGAGCCTGTAAGAACTGCCGTACAGCCATATATAATAAGCTTCGCTGTTTGGCTTTTTTTAAGTATCTCGGTAGCTTCAGCTTTTATTTTTTCGAGGGATGCATTATTGATGTCTTCAAGCCAGTTCTGTGCTTTTTTACATAAACCAGCTTCGATTTGATTCAAGATGATCTTTGTACCCTTGATAGTTGCAGCTTTGATATGCATAAGCTTAGCTTCGACAGAGATTGTATTGTCAGACGTAATTTTCGTCATAATCTGTTCTGAGCTTAGAAGAGTAATTCCATTCTGGCCGAGCAGTTGCATTATCTCAGATACAATAAGCGGATTACCATGACAATTTATTGTCAAGATGTCGGGTTGTTTGCATCCAATAGTAACCTGGTCGATGGTTTGGCTGCCATCGGTAATTGTTCCGAGAAGTATTTTGCCGGTCTTGAATTTTGCGGGATCCGCTGCGGACGATGTGAATATTTTCTTAACGACAGCCTCCGCCGAATCACCGATGACCTGTATCGTCGATATCGCGCCCGTACCTTTACCAGTCATTACCGCCGCAAAAGTATTCATAAGAAGTTTATTGATATAAAGTTATTCTCCCCCGCTACTGTAAACGCTGATCAAACTATGGATTCGGCTTTTTCTGCAATGTGATTCTTATATGCCAGAATAATACCCTTGATGACCAGGTTGGGGACGAAAGAATCGATGAATTCACAATCGTCTTTTATAGTCCTAGCACCTGAGCCTGTAATGATTGTATGCGGCCATTTGCCGATTTGCTCTGCATAGCGTCTGATAACCTCTTCCAGCATTCCGACCGCGGAATAATACAAACCGCAGTTTATAGCCTCGGCAGTGTTTCTGCCAAATGGTGCTTTCGGTCTGGTGATTTTCGTCTTCGGCAGTTGGGCTGTATTTTCTTTCAGGGCCTTTGAGCTTATTTCGAAACCCGGGCTGATAACGCCACCAAGAAAAATGCCCTTTTCATCTACAAGGTCAATCGTCACAGCAGTTCCGAAGTCCGCTACTACCACTGCATCTTCGACCACATCGTAGGCCGCCGCCGCGGAGACAACTCTATCGGTGCCGACCTTGTCCGGCTCATCCACCCACATACTTATAGGCAGCGGTATGTCTTTACCTATGAGATAAATATTCTCGCCAAGCTCATCTTTTGCCAATTGCCTGATAATTTTGGTCCAGGCAGGTTTTACGCTGCTGACGATGATTACACCATCGTGTTTTCTTTCTTTTGAGCCATCGACTATGGGGATTTTACTCCAAGCTGATTTTAGACAGTCCTTAAACTTTTTTTGTGAGCCACCCGGGATGGACTCAATAAACTGCTCTTTGTCATTCAGGAAAAATCCGATAGCAATATTCGTATTGCCGATATCTACTGCAATTATGTTCATAATTCGTGCCTTAAAGCTGGTATTTATCCATACCTTTTTACTCTATTTTTTTACCTATGTCAATCTTTAACAATAACTTATAAAAATTGTAAGATTCCAGTAGACAAATCGCCTTATTTAATCACTATGTTTATAGATTTTGTCAAAATCTAAAGGGCCCTGATTTGACAGCACCAAAAGATAAAACGCTGATTCGGGCTGTTTTAGCCGGTGATAAAACAGCATATGAAAAACTGTATGACCGTTATGCTCCGCTGGTTCGGGCGGTCTGTTACGATACGACGTATAATATCACCGACGCCCAAGACCTTGCTCAGGATGTTTTTATGCGGGCATATGAGAAATTGGAAAACCTGCGTAATTCGGAACGCTTTGGAAATTGGCTTATTGGAATTGCCAAACTACGATGCAAAGAATGGCAGCGGCAGAAGCTTCGCAATCGGGATAAGAAATCTGAATTAGAAAACAAAGACTTAACCATTGCTGATGCATCAAATGACGGCCGGATAGAAAGGCTTCGAGAAATGATTACAACACTGCCGGAAAAAGAACGTTTAGCTTTGCACGCGTTTTATTTGCAGAACAGCTCGGCTGACAGTGCACGTAAGGTATTAGGATTATCAAGGTCAGGTTTTTATCGTGTTCTCGAAAGGGCACGGAAAAGGTTGGAACGATTATTAACTGAAAAGGGGGATTTCTTATGAAATCGCCATTGGATAATGATTTGAACAAAACATACGAAGCATTTAACCAAAATCACAATCACCTTCGCCAAAAATTGATGACTTCATTACCCCATAGCCTCAAACATCACAAACAAGCGGGACGTATCGGCCATCTCTTAGCGTTTACAGGAGAAATTATTATGAGAAACAGAATAACGAAATTAGCCGCTGCGGCGGTGATAATAATCGCTGTAATACTTGGTATTAATTACATTGGTGGTTCACCTAACGGCACGAGTGTCGCCTGGGCCAGTATTGCTCGGCGGTTAAACGATGTGGATCATGTACATTTTTATGATGTAACAAACAACGAAAACAGTTTCCCTTTTATAAGTGAAGGATGGTATGCTCATGGGCAATTACGAAGTCGCAGTTGTGGGGGGTATGGCAGCTATGGCGGCTATCAGTCATTTGACAATGGTAAGACGTTTAAAATCTTCGACCGACATAATAATGTGACCGCCATTGGAAAATCAAATATAAATAAGTATAAAACTTTTTTCGAAGCAATAACAGAGGGAAAATTATCCTTTGATTCTTCTCAGTTCGATAATAAAACACCTGAATTTGTGAGTTCTGATTTTTTGATTTATGATTTTGAGCCACCTGCCAGGGAATCCGACTGGATAGAAAAAATTTCTGTTACTGTCGGCAGAAATTCTCTGATGCCGATACAAATCAAAACTTACTTTAAAATTG
>JASFMF010000057.1:0-7855 GCA_050117705.1 Phycisphaerales bacterium | reverse complement strand
ATGACGTGAAAGTCCTCATTAACAGCGGAATAGCTAACAGCTCATGGTGCGGCGGAGTCCATTGGAAAAACAAAAAAGTAATTGAGAAAATAACCGAATGGGTCGCTCACGGAGGAGGATTTATCGGCATCGGTGAACCTTCCGCCTGCGAGCATGCCGGCCAATACTTCCAATTATCACACATATTAGGAGTGGACAAAGCAATCGGCCTTTCACTTTCAAAAAGTAATCCAGTGTACAAAAAAACAGATGAGAAACACTTCATAACCGAAGATATTGAGGCCGGTATTGATTTTGGAAAAGACATAGATAATATCTTCTTATTAAGTAAAGACGTAAAAGTTCTTATCGACAAAGAAGACTCCCCGAGAATAGCAACGAATAACTATAATAAGGGAAGAGCAATCTACCTGTCCGGATATAAATTCACACCGCAGAATACGCGGTTATTACATAGAGCGCTCTATTGGGCGGCCAACCACGAAAGCAACTTCACCCCCTGGACCTGCAGCAATATTAATACGGAATGTGCCTATTACCCGAAAAACAAGAAACTCGTTGTTATCAACAACAGTGACAAACTTGAGGAAACGAAAGTCTTCGATTCAAACGGAAAATCCACAAATGTAAAAATACAACCACACGGCATTGAAATTATAAACCTGTAATTGACACAAATAATGATCTAATCAATCACTACTATCGACGTCAAACATCCTTTATTGCAGTATTGATCACAACTAACCTCTATTACCTATTTCGGTCATTCCATACCGCCAATCTTAAATATATACGCAGACCCTGAGTTAGTCCCATTGTCATCATCGCCTCTTGTACCTACGATGATATAGTTCCCATCCATTGATACAGAACTACCAAAATTATCGCTCCTTTGGCCATCTTCAGCAGTGAGCTTTACTTGCCGTGCCCAGTTTGTATCTTCTCGCTCGAATACATACGCAGAGCCAGAGCGTGTTCCACCTAACACGTTATTATCATTAGGCGCACCAATTATGACATAGTCCCCACAAATAAAGACTGAATCACCAACTGAACCTTTCACTTCACTCAGCTTTGTCTGTTCTGTCCAGTTTGTTCCTTCCCGCTTAAATATATATGCACAGCCAGTAGCTCCAACAACAAAATAGTCCCCACTGATTGAGACCGAACAGCCAAATGAATCGGACATCGAGCCATCCGATGCCCTGAGTTTGGCCTGCTGAGTCCAGCTTGTGCCGTCACGATTAAATACATATGCAGCACCGGAAATACCTCTAAAGCTATTAACAGATAACTCCGTCGCCGCAACGGCATAATCCCCGCTGATTGAAACCGAATCACCAAAGCGGTCATATCTTTCGGCACTCATTAATTTGTCATGTTGAACCCAGTTCGCACCTTCACGTTTGAATATATAAGCAGCGCCACCGTAGTTGGATGTTGCATAACTAGGTGATCCCATAATAGCATAGTCCCCATTTATTGATACACTTGCACCGAATTCACCGCTGTTCATGGACGACCCAGTAATTTCGGCTTGTTGAATCCAATTTGAACCTTCACGTTTAAATATGTATACACAGCCTTTGTAGGCTTTTCTATAAACAGAACCAGATGCACCTACAATAGCATAGTCCCCGTTAATGGAAACCGAACAACCAAAGTAATCTCCGCGTTCAGGTGGAAAGGAACTCAGCTTGGCCTGTTGCACCCAGTTTGTACCTTCACGTTCGAATATATATGCTGCACCAGCATAGTCTTCATTTCTCGCAAGACCAGGTGCTCCTACAATAGCATAATCTCCACTGATTGACACCGAAAAGCCAAAGTTATCATTACTCCCACCGTCAGAAACAATCAGTTTCGCTTCTTCACAAACTTCCATAATTTTCCTGGATAAGGTCAGTTTCACATTCGGCACATTATCACTGCAACTCATCATCGGTGAGTCAATTGTGGACCAACCCAGAGGATCTCCATGCTGATTATTTGAATGAGCATACACGCTGCGCATTCCACCGGGAGTTGATACCCTGCACTGAGCATTTTCGGTATGGGGATTATTAATGTAACTGAAATCGACAAGCAGATTGTCAACACCATTATATTCGAAGGGTGTTTGGAATACAAACTTATTCCATCCTTCACTAATAATAGACTCATTGCTCTGATACACAACTGTCCAGCCGTCTGTCTCTAATAAGCAGTCGCTGTATGCACTTTTACCCGTATGTTTCATTCGAATTGTACAGTTTTCCAAATTCTGCGGATGAACTGCTGTAATATCAAGAGCCAAGGATTTGATCATCCCGCCCTTACCAATTTCATCGGCCAAGTAAATGACCTGTGTACGGCTATTCTGGTTCTCCATGTGCATTGGATAGTCCCAGCTTGATGTTTCTGCACCAATAATTATGATTTCAGTACTACTAAAATCGCCAAAATTTGCTCCCCATTCGTTCCCACAAACAGGGCTGTTATTTTCAGATTTTCCTGTTTCCACTTCAATAGGATTAAATTCGTATCCCTCCTTTTCCGCATTAATAGTAAACGTATCGCTTGGATTAATACCTTTTAGAGCATAGATACCCTTATCGTTAGATGTGGTTGCATAGGAGCCTCCTCCACTCTCACTTTGCGCCGTAACTAAAACACCTTCGACAGGTTCACCCTGCGTATCAACAATTCGGCCGCTGATTATCTCACCGGTCTCGGTGGTAAAGATATTATAAAGACACGTAATGACGGTGTTATAGCTAAAATCAAGGATGTAGATATATCGATCGTCCCGCCACTCAAATTCACCTGAAATGTCCGGCAATTCGTACCACACCCGCCTGCACTCAGTTGGCAAATGGGCCCAGCCCAGATTAAGATGGTGGTACATATCCAGGCCAATATATCCATAGCCGTCACACATGACAGCATGTTTTGCACTGCTGCCTACCCGCGAGTCAAAGACACCAAGGATTACAGGATTTCCGGCATCGAGATTGGGATTAATCATTTTATCCAAATCCTCTTTATCAATATTATTCGCGTCATTCCAGCCCTCAACAGCATTAGCAAAATCGAAAACATCAAGTAACGCGCGCTGTGCCTCCGGAATGGTGGTACCTGAACCATTTTCTGTGTATAGTGTTCCGGAGGCAATACCTGCATCGTAACAGATAGCTCCGATGGCACGTAGCGTCTCATCCGCTTCATTGCAGCCCGGCATATTCACCATCTTGTCCCATTCATAAGGCCCGCCATCGCCGTCTCCACCCCTCAACAGTCTTGGCATCTCCAGAAAAGAAGTTTCAATTATGAGCTGGATCCAAAACCTGCGCCTGCCGTCAGGCTCATTGGGGTCATAATCATTAGGTTCAACAGGGTATCGATGGTAGTACATCAACTGGGCCATTCCCGTCGGCAAACAACCGCATGGATAGTTAAAAGGAGTGTAATAGTCATAGCAGTTGGAGCCACAAACTTTTCCCTGGCTCCATACACTCTTCAAAAGCGGAGCAACCCGCATATCCGAGATATCTACCCCATCCACCATTAAGTTTATATTACCCCCGGACGATTCGGCAAAGCTCATAAAGTAATTCCATTTTTTCTGATTCTTAGTGACCTTAGGTTCTGTGTTCGTTGCGTAAAGCGTAATTCTATTTCGAACTGCATTGATTCTCCCGTTAAGGTCGTTCGTTACTAACGCTCCCAATGGGCTCTCAAGTGAGGCTCCATAAGTGCCTTCATCAGAAAAACCTATAATAGGCTGAATTAAATCGTCCGCCGAGACTATCACAAAACCGGACGGTTCCAAATAGATGATGTAATAAATCGGCTCACCCAAGTCATTGGTGAAGGTCTCAACCCTTATTATCTCCTGACCAAGAACCGCTCCAAGCGGCTGAGGAACTGTTTTGAGCCAGCCTTTAACTACCATTTCCGCCTCAAAAGCCGTTGTGGGCGCCGCCCACAGACTATTGGATAACTGCAACAAAACCAAAACAACCATAATAATAACACTTTTGCATTTCATTTTTCTTTACCTCAAAAAATTACTAATAATTACTACATCACATCTAATGCGCAATAATACCACTTTAGTAAGAATTGTAAGGATACAGATAAGATAAATTACACACCCTTTTCTCCTTAGTCGCTCGTTGTTAGATACCTCGAAAGCTGATATAATTATAAATCTTCACACACACTTGTCAAGAAAATTATCACAATCTTGTCAAGAAAAATCTCAAAATATTCTCAAACAAACATAAAGTCGTAAATAAAAAGGGCCTTACATCGAATTAATCGATATAAGACCCTTGTTTCGATACAAATTTTTTGTACCAGCCGTTGTTAATTCCTGCTATTGCAGCGGCCGATACAACCGAATGTCGTCAAAGAACACCAAACCTGAACCGCCGGCCTGTGGATTGTCCCTGTCACCAAAACCAATTCCAATTTTATCCACATTAGCAAGATTCACACCCCGGTCTGCAAACTCCTGAAGGTCTATGTTCCACTCGGTCCATTCAGATACCAATGCCACATCAGCATTATCATTATAAACAACGGCACTGTCATCGAGAACAACATACACCAACTCAGCAGAATTAGCCGAGTCGCCAATAAACCACAGAGTCAGAGTATTAACACCATTCTCCGTCCAGTCACGCGGATAAGTCAATGTCAATGTTGCTTCAGAGTTTCTTGCGGTAGTATTGTCATAAAAGTACGGCATCGACTGATTGCCGCTGTGAACAATCGTTGTCTCGACGAAATGCTCCCCGGCGGTAAAGTCCGGCTCGGCATAACCTATCGTAGAACCGTTTGTCGGAATGTTATACCCATCCACCCACTCGTCAAATATCCTGTCAGGCAGATAATCGTTATAATCCTCGAAATTATCAACAACAATGAAATTGGCCGTCGTAAAGCTCCAGAGATTACCTGTCCACGGGCTGTCCGGATGGGTGCTATTAATCTCATCTACACGCCAATAGTAAGTCGTATTCCACTGAAGCTGTCCGGGGTCATAACTCTCGGAACCAAGCGCTCTGGTGCCTTTAAATTCAGATGAACCGGAAGTGGCATTTCTCACCGCTTCGGCATCTGTGCCGAAATAAACTTCATGTGAAGCGGCATTTTCTCCGGCAGCCCATTCAAGAATCATATTCTGCCTAACATCCACACTGCCGTTAGCCGGATTCGGACTGCCGGCCTTTATCGGCAGCGACAGAATGTATGTCGGAACAATCTGCCCCGGAGTATGAGGACTCTCCCAGCTAAGCTGCGCAGTTGCACTGCCGGTGTTGTCATACATTTCCATTACAATGCTGTAAGAATTTCCTCCAACAAGGTCAATCGTTCCCGAATCTTCACTGTTTCCATCTGCCCAGTTGTTAATAACCTGCCGGCCGCCCACCCACAAACGCACGCCATCGTCACTGGTTGTGGAGAAAGTATAGGCCTCACTATACTGTGCCCCAATCTCACCGGACCATCTGACCGAAAAGTTATTTTCACCGACTCCTTCACCAGGCTCGCCCTCACCCCAGAGAAAGTCAATTTGAGGGTCAACACGAGTCAACACGAGATTGCTCAAATCCCTGCCTCTATAATAATCTCCCCGCAAACCACCTCCGGCGCCCGCCGTAGTAAAGCTCAGAACTTCACCCGGAAACGTTTGTGCCCCATCGGACTCATCGACACGCCAGTAGTAAGTCGTTCCCAAGTCAAGGGTGCCGGGAGTATATCGCGCAACTCCTAAAGCCCCTTTGAAAGTATCCTCTGTACCGGCCTCCACATCGGCATAATTATCACCGAAATAAAAATTGTGTACCCTTGCACCCAAACCTGCTTCCCAGCTAATGACCACATCCGGGTCAATAAAGAAAGCGCCGTCAGCAGGTGAGGGATTATAGGCTTCCCTTGGCGGAACAGTAAAACTCCAGACATCTCCTCTGTATATAGTAGTGCCGTCCGCCTCGACTTCGTCAACCCTCCAGTAATACGTTGTTCCCGGGACAAGACCGTCCGGACTCGGATACCCGACAATGCCGGCAAGAATAAAATCACCAGCCTGATTGGCAAAAAACGTATCACCGGTTCCGTTATTCACATCCTCGAAATTATCACCGAAATATATATCATGCGAGGCGGCGGTATCGCCCGAACTCCAGCCGACATTGGCCCACGTCTGCGCATGCAGGCTGTTATTGGCCGGCGTGGGACCGGAGGCCTTGTGACCGGGGACAATATAAGCCGTCCCCCACCTACTGGGAACACTCCAGTCGCCTCCATCGGTTGCATGCCAGGCTAATTGTGAATCTCTATCGCTGCCGTCGTCGTCATTAATGAAAACGTCAATTCCCATTAGCTGCCCTCCTGCCGGGGGGCCGCCAATCATACTCATCCACGGTATTCTAACCTCTACAAGATAGCCGCTATCGGTCGCAGCCATCACAAATTCCACTCCCTCAAGACTTTCAGGTGAATGAAAGTATTCCGTAGCTGGTTCTACTATTGTGTTCCACCTAAAGCGGTACTGAAAGTCATTATCATCGCCGGAATCTCCCTTGCTGTTGTCCCCGTCAACATAAACCTCAACGCTGTCATCCTGCCACGAATCGCCTAAGGGCGAATCACTATTCAAAACCTCGTCATTGACATCGACCAGAACATATAAGTATTCCCAGTCCCAGAGCACCCTCCAGCTACCGGAGCAATCGTCCGGCTCGGGTTCGGCCCCGTTTATCGTAATACCTACGAACTGTTGTGAGGCAATCGACCATATCTCATCAATAACACCATCCACAACCGGACTCACCGTATCCGGCGTCTGTATATCAATGTCCGCACCGGCGTGGGCCGCCCAGCCGCTCCCGGCAAAACACAGCATTAAAATACATGAAACCAGAAAGATTGTCTTTTTGCACATAATAGTCCTCCTTCAACAAAATCCTGCTCGTTAATTGAAATATAAAATACCTGCAATGCGAAGCACACTGTTTTCACTAAAATTCTGTACCTGCACGTAATGACTCCTCCTGTTTCCGGAATTATGGAATTTTCGTACCTAAAAACCCCAAAATCCACAGGCTTTCACTATACTATCTATACCAAATCAGCAGCCCCCACGTCAAGTACAATATTCTTTGAATCCCCGTAAAAAAGACAGTGTCAATCCCTCCTTGCTGTCATTTCGACCGAAGTGAGCGAAGCGAACGGAGTGGAGAAATCTGGCCAACTAATAAAATCTCGTTTTCAATTTTAAATTGTGATTTTGCCCTTTTACATTTTGACTTTTAATTTTCTTTCTGCTATTTTAATTCCCTAAAGGCGTGATATACCCTGGGACGGAAACAACACGAGTTATGATTAAACGCAGCGCGAGTTTTTTTGTCATGTTATACGGAGACCATATATACATAGTGAGCAGGGCAATTCAAGAAAAACCAATGTTGGACTTAGCCTCCCTCCATAAAACAAGATCCGCCCCTGTCTACAAAGATTCAATAAATGCCCGGTGGATAATATGAACGAGAAGCAGTGCTTTGAAATCATAACCAATCTTGCTGAAGAATACGCACTCAAAAATAGGGGGCAAGTCGCACAGGAAGAAGGAGCTATTACTAGTGATTTTATAGACAGAGGATTATCAGGAACAACTGGTTATATCGCTCGTGCTCTGAAACCTCACATTTCCTATATAAATAATCTTATCAATTATATCATGGAGAAGCTTAAAGCAGATTTTAATAATATTCCTTTAAGCAATTTCAAAAATGCCCTTTGTCACTTATCCGAACAAGAATTCAAGCGTATTAGCAATGTTCCTCCCCGTTTAATTACTGATGCC
>JASFMF010000056.1:0-7932 GCA_050117705.1 Phycisphaerales bacterium | reverse complement strand
CTAAATCCGAACGTCAGGTTAAATTACCCGATGGCGTCCTTACCGATGACATCAATAAGCTTCTGAACGATGACACTATCCAAATAGGCGTCGAGACCATTGGCGGCACTGATATAGCCAAACAAATCCAGTTCAAAATGCTCGAAGCTGGCAAAGATGTAGTTACCGCCAACAAGGCCCTGTTGGCAGAACATGGCAATGAGCTTTACAGGGCCGCTCATAAAAACAATCGTTGTATAGCCTTCGAGGCCAGTTGCGCCGGCGGCATACCCCTTATCTCATCCATCAGAACAGGCCTGACTGCCAATAACATCACTGGAATGTACGGCATAGTCAACGGGACCTGCAACTATATCCTCTCGAATATGACGGCTCACGATGAGGATTTCTCACAGGCCCTGTCTCAGGCCCAGCAAAAAGGTTACGCCGAACCTGACCCGACTTTGGATATCGATGGTAGCGACAGTGCCCACAAGCTGGCTATTCTTTCTTCTATCGCTTTCGGCTATGAGATTACTCTCGATGATATTTACGTCGAGGGTATTGAGGCAATTTCGAAAGATGATATTCGCAACGGTAACGAGATGGGTTATTGCCTGAAATTACTGGCAATCGGGCAAAAGGATGCGAATGACAGAATTTCTCTGCGTGTCCACCCATCTTTCATTGCGAGGGACAATCCCCTCGCCCGCGTTGGCGGCCCGTTTAATGCTGTAAGCATATTCGGCAGTTCCGTCGGTCACGTAATGTTCTACGGCCGCGGTGCCGGAATGATGCCCACTGCCAGTGCCGTTGTCGCGGACATTATCGATGTAGCCTTGGGAAATTCCGCTACTACTTTCCGCCAGTTGAATATAAAGGATAGAAGCCAGACAGAACCATTAATAGAAAAAATTGATAACCTCATCAGCAGGTTCTATATCAGGATAATGTGCAAGGACCAGCCCGGCGTAATAGCGCAGTGGAGTAATGTTCTCGCCGAGCATCAAATAAGCATATCCGGCGCCTTGCAGCACGAAGGCAAAGGCCCTGACAACACTGTCCCGGTCGTTATCGCAACCCATCCAACTCCACAGAAAAATGTCACGGCCGCGCTGAAAGATATGGAAAAACTCGATGGCATAGGCGGCAAGCCAGTTTGCATAAGAATTGTGGATGTCCCGGAGGATAAAGATTAGTGACTAAGTACGTCATAATAGTCCCAGATGGTGCGGCGGACGAACCGCTCAAGCAGTTTGACAATAAAACTGTTATTGAAGCCGCCAAGACGCCCAATATGGACAAAATCAGCTCGATTGGCAGACAGGGTCTTGTCCGGACGGTCCCCAAGAAAATGGAACCCGGCAGCGATGTCGCTCAAATGAGCCTGCTGGGTTACGATCCGCGCAAGTATTACACCGGTCGGGCGCCGATCGAAGCGGCCGCACGCAATATCAAACTGTCCCTTGAGGACTGGGTTTTCAGATGCAATCTTATTACTATCGCCGACGGCGAAATGGCCGACCACAGTGCCGGCCATGTCTCTACCGCCGAGGCCGAAAGTCTGATTAAGGAGCTGGATGAGCATCTTGGCAGCGAGCAGATTTGTTTCCATACCGGCGTAAGTTATCGGCACCTGCTGGTTTTCAAGGGGCTTGATTTTGACGTTCGAACGTTTCCGCCGCACGACTATATTGGTACGGCGATTGATAAAATTTTGCCACGAGGTAAAGGTGCTGAGCTGCTCATCGATTTGATGGCTCGCTCGCAGCAGATTTTCGTCAATCACGATATCAACAAAGTCAGAAGAGACCTGGACGAAAATCAAGTCAGCTCAATTTGGTTGTGGGGACATGGTAAAAGAGCTCAAATGGAACCTTTCCAGAAGCGGTATGGCCTCAGAGGTGTTACTATCACCGCCGTCGATTTGGTAAGGGGCCTGTCGAAACTGATAGGCTTCGACCTGATAGAGGTTCCGGGCGCCACCGGCTTTATCGATACGAATTATCAGGGCAAAGGCTCGGCCGCGATTGAAGCCCTCAACGAATACGATATTGTCTTTGTTCATATTGAAGCACCCGACGAGGCCGGCCACAGCGGCAACGCCGAGATGAAGAAAAAAGCCATCGAGCAGATAGATAAACATATTGTCGGCCCTGTATTTGAAGCGCTCCAGAATTACGAAAGCTGGCGAATACTTGTACTGCCGGACCATCCTACACCCGTCCGAAACGGCGCCCACTCGTCTGATCTGGTTCCGTTTGCTTTAGCGGGTGACAATATAAGCGGTATTTTACATACCACTTTCGGTGAGACCAATGCGGCCAAGTCGGGTTTTAAGATTGAAAACGGCTGTGAGCTCATGGAATATTTCCTAAAAAGCTAAAGTATTGATTATCGAGGCCGATTTTAGTAAATTGATATAGAAAATATAAGTTTTAACAGGTTGACTATGCCAATAGTTGTACAAAAGTATGGTGGTACTTCGGTTGCCGACGCTGAAAAGATTCGCCGGGCTGCTAAGCGCGTGATCAAAGCGATAGAAAACGGTTTCGGAGTTGTTGTCGTAGCATCGGCCCGGGGCAAACAGACCGATCAGCTCGTAAAGGATGCCTTGGAGCTTAATCCCAATCCACCCAAGCGCGAGATGGACCAGTTGCTCAGCACCGGTGAGCAGCAGACTGTTTCGCTTTTTGCTATGGCTCTTGATGCCATGGGATATGATGCTATAAGTTTTACCGGCGGACAAATTCGGATGATGACCGATGATGCTCACATGAAGGCAAGGATAAAGAGTATCGGAGCAGAGCGAATTCACAGGCAACTGGACCAGGGCAAAGCTGTTATTGTAGCGGGCTTTCAGGGTATCGATGAGCATGAAAATATTACTACTCTGGGCAGAGGCGGTTCGGATACGACCGCAGTTGCGCTGGCCGCGGCGCTGGGAGCCGGTGAGTGTGAAATCTATACCGATGTTGATGGAATTTTTACCACCGATCCGCGGATATTCAAAAATGCCGCGAAGATGGATGAGATTAGTTACGATGAAATGCTTGAGCTGGCCAGTTTCGGGGCCGGCGTTATGCATCCCCGGGCGATTGAGTTCGGCAAGAAATATGATGTTAAAATTCATGTGAGAAATAGTAGTAGTGATAATAATGGGACAATAATTACCCACGAGGTGCCGCATATGGAAGGTGTAATAGTTTCGGGAGCCACAATACAAAAAGATATGGCGAAAGTAGGTCTGGTTGGTCTTGATAATGTTCCGGGTAACGCCGCAAAGGTGTTCGCCCATCTGGCAAAATCCAAAGTAGTCGTTGATGATATCATCCAGACTGAAATCAGTACCGATAAGGCGAGTTTGTCGTTTGTGGTTTCCATTTCGGATTTGGACGCCGCCAAAAAGGCTGTGGAAGAAATCAAAGCTGAAGTAAATTGCCAGGACATCTTTGTTCGAGAAGATATTGCCGAGGTCTCCGTCGTCGGCATCGGTATGAGGACCCATTACGGCGTAGCCGAGAAGATGTTCACCGCCTTAGCTGAAGCCAAGGTTAATATCGATTCGATTACTACAAGCGAGATTCGTATAAGCTGTTCCGTGGATGAAGACCAATCCGAGAAGGCGCTTGAGGCTGTTTGCCTTGCCTTTGAGCTTGACAAGCCGGCCAATCATCGAAGAAAAGGTTAACAAGGAAGTTACAAAACCAATAGCGGCTGATAAATATCCGCGAGTGTCTAAGCAAAGAAAAATCCCCTATGCAATGAGCAAATCCCGACGGGCAGGCCTGATAGTTCTCTGCCTGCTGGCGGCGGTGTTATTTGTCTGGCTTGACCACAGCTTCGTAAGTCCTGGATGGCGTCCTCAACCAAAATCCCAAGAGCAGGCTCAAGCTCACGATTTCGAAAGATATCACACCAAAACCTTCACTGTCGTAAAAGTAGTCGATGGCGATACTATCGATGTTGATATCTCCGATGGCTCAGAGAAGCATACTCGAATAAGGCTTTTAGGAGTCGATACACCTGAAACCAAAAATCCCAAAGTCGGCGTGATGTATTTCGGTCCTGAGGCCGCTGCGTTTACATCGGGATTAGTGCTTGGAAAGCCGGTTACGGTTTACCTCGATAACAATAACAACACGCGAGGCAAATATGGCAGGTTGCTGGCCTATGTGAAAATGCCTGATGATAGATACCTGAATGAGGCATTGCTGACCGAAGGTTTTGCTTACGCCGATTTGCGATTTCGCCACAGTTTGTATAATAAGTATAAACAACTGGAAGCCGGCGCTCGCGGCCAAAATAAAGGTCTCTGGGAAAATGTAACACGCCCACAATTGCCCGAATGGCTCCGGCAAAGAAAACCGAAAATGCTAAACAGATAAGAATGCCAAATTGGTCCGTTCGGGTTTGTTTGTCTCATTTGGCCAAATGTCCATTTTTTTCATATTCTTTTTATTTCAAAGAGCTTACGTCGATTTTACCTATTTTAACTTTGGGTTTGTTTTGCATAAAAAGTCTGATTTGTCGAATGTTCTTTACAGATGTAGAGAACAGAAGATCCGTCTAAAGCCGGATTTCCGCTGCGCTCCAACACGACGGAAGACAGAATACAGAATAAAATTGTTGCTAAATTGCTATGTGCCTTTGCCACTTTGTACCTATCTGAAATTATTTACTGATATGCAATCTGATATGTCTGTTTTCTTCGCCTGCTGGCGAGATGCGTCGGTCATCTGACCGACTGGTGGGTATTATACCATATTTGGGGTCAAAAAGCAAGGAAAAACGATAAAAAACGTTGTTTTTTGTCACCCTGCCTGTCCTGAGCTTGTCGAAGGAAGCGGAGTCGAAGGGAGCATCGTCGAAGTCTGATTTTGTCCTGCCGGTAAAAAAAGGGTTCGACATCTTTAATATCTCCCATATGGATAAAAGTCCCATAGGAAAAAGTTACCCATGCCATATATTTTGTAATACTTTAACTTTCTCCTTATTTGTTATTTGAGAGTAGAAATCTCCTTTCTGGTAGATCCGCTCTTGCCTGGAAATTCTTTGAATATCGCCTTAATCATAGCTGGTATTACTTTGGCAAGTTGGCTGGAACTTCCTTCGCTTACAACATTAGCTTCATAAAGTCTTTTAGCGTCTCCTTTATCTAACGAAGCTTTATCCACGATATGCAACCAAATCCAACGAGTATATTCTGTGCTGGAAACTGTTCTATAACCAGTAACTCCATATGTCGGCGTATACATAGTGCTACCAAAATATGTGCTATAATTACCATATGTGTTTATAGTTCCAAGTGTTGTTGATGACGAGACACCTGTTTGGCCATATGTCGGTACTGACGAAATCTTTTCCTTGCCGCTACTTATCGCATAATTAAATGCAACTAAAACATTTGCACTTTCTATTGAAACTTCTTCGTATTGGTATTTCTCTAATTCTTCGCTAATCATCTTTTTATATGCTTGATATTCCAAACTTACTTCTTGTCCCTCGAGCGGGAAAAATGCATATTTTTGGGATGTTGGTGTATCAGGAAGAATATGGAAAACAGCCACATCCGAACTTATAAAACCAGTACAACCATTCAAATATATTAAACTTATTAAGAATATGAATTGTAAGAATCTTTTCATAATTTCTCCCTTTCAACGAAGTTCTTTTTTATCTCGTAAGATATTTTTCGGAAAGATGCATCACGCCTTTAGAGAAAAATAACCCCCCTTAGAGTATAAGGCACTCTAAACAAGGGGGCAGGCAATAATAATATTAAAAATCAAAAATCAAAATGTAAATAGCAAAATGACAATGCAAAATACAAAACGGCAAACGCAGAGAGGTTTCTTTGTGTATAAGAAGTTTCTGTTTTTTTGTCCAATACTTATCCTGAGTGAAGTCGAAGGACTCGTTTAGTTTATCCGATTATCACCAGAGCTATGTATGGAATAACATTGAACACAAAGACAAATATCTTGTAAAGTCCGAGGAACGAATATATCGCTACATTGAAGGCCTCCCGGGAGATGGGAAAAAATTTACTGTGCATTCGGTAGGCCCAGTCTTTTGCAAACATCAATATCAGCGACGAGAAAACCAGCAATACTAAATTCAGAATCGTGCACCACATAAAAAATGCTTTAATACTTTCAATGCCCATAATATCACTCCTTTATTTTTCTGCATTAAATAATGATCATACAGTTTTTATAAAACGCCAAAGACTTTATATTTCGCTGCACTGCTCATGATGTCCGCCTCACGCCTTTGGGGAAAAATAACATAAGAAAATTAAAAGTTAAAGTGAAAAATGTAATCCGTCTAAGAAAAGCCGGATCTTCGAAATTAAGGAATCACTACGCGATGGCTTTCTTAATCCGTCACACAACGCCGGATTTTTCCACTGCGGTCGAAATGACGAAGATGATTTTGAATTTGGAATTGAGAATAAAGAATTAGAGGTATGTTTACAGATTATATTCTTTTATTTTGCGGTATAGAGTTCTTTCGCCGATGCCTAAGATTTTTGCGGCCTTTTCGCGGTTGCCTTTTGTTTTATTCAGCGTTTCTACAATGGCCTGTTTTTCCAGCTCATTCAGCGGTACACCCGCCAAACCCTCTGCCCCCCTGCTTTCCTGTGAAAGCAATAAGGGGGGCAATTGCCGGCGTTGAGCTATATCGGGAGGGATATCCTGAACATCGAGTTTGTCGCGGTCGCACATTACGACCATCGTCCTGATGCAGTTTCGAAGCTGGCGAATATTGCCGGGCCATTCGTAGTTTGTAAGGATAGTCTGCGCGGCATCGGTTATGCCGGCGATATTGGAGCCGACCTCCGAGGCGGCCTCTTTTAGAAAATATTCGATAAATTCCGGTATGTCTTCAGTCCTGTCGCGGAGGCTTGGCAGAGAGATATTTACGCCCTTGATTCTAAAGTACAAATCCTGTCTGAATTTTTTCTCTTCTATAAGCTGGGTCAGGCTCTGGTTGGTCGCGCTTATGATACGAACGTTTACTGTGGTTGATTTATTCGAGCCGACCGGTATAACGATTCCATCTTCAATGACGCGAAGCAGTTTGGCCTGTGAACTCATCGACATATCGCCGATTTCATCTAAGAACAATGTCCCTTTGTCGGCTATTTCGAAGAGTCCTTTTCTATCGTTTGCAGCTCCGGTAAAGGCGCCTTTGACATGGCCGAATAGTTCGCTCTCTAAAAGGGTTTCGCTCAGGCCGGCACAGTTTATCGGCTTAAACTGCTTATCCCATCGCAGCGAGTTAACGTGAATCGCCCTTGCCATCAGTTCCTTACCGGTCCCGGAGTGACCTTCGATAAGGACAGATATATTGGTTGGGGCTACACGCCGGAGCACCTCGAATATACCTTCCATCGCGGGATTTTTACCCTGCACACCTTCGAATTCGAATTGTTCTTTTTGTGTTTTCTGAGTTTTGCGGGAATGTGCGGCGGATGCTTTTCGGGAGGCCTGGGTGACGAGTGTGCGAAGCTGGCCGATATCAATCGGCTTGACGAGATAATCGTAAGCCCCTCGCTTTATGGCTTCTTTGCACGTATCTATGGTTGCGTATGCAGTTATTAAAATGACTTCTGTTTTATCATTATGTTTTTTAGCTTCTTCGAGTATGTCCAGTCCGTCGATATCATCTTCCAGTTTCAAGTCGGTGACAACGATATCGATATGCTGGCTGCGCACCATTTCCAGAGCATCTTTACCTGTATAGACGGCGATTGCCTTTAAGCATAATTTCTCGAGCGCTTCGGCTATACCATCTGCGTGGTCGCGCTCATCGTCAATAACCAGGATTACACCAGCTTTTTGTTTCAAATTTATCACCTCATTGGGTCTGGAGGGGCAGACTTATAGTGAATGATGTTCCTTTACCTAACTCGCTTTCTACCTTTATTGTACCTTTATGTGCTTC
>JASFMF010000055.1:0-7956 GCA_050117705.1 Phycisphaerales bacterium | reverse complement strand
CTTCGTAGAAGGGCCGGCGGGAACCTATACGATGACCGGCTCCGGCGCGGATATCTGGGGCAATACCGATGAGTTCCACTTTGCCTATAAGGAACTCAGCAGTCCCGGGTCGATTATTGCAAAGGTCGAGAGTGTGGAGGAGACAGACGCCTGGGCCAAGGCTGGCGTGATGATACGCAACACGCTTGACGCGGATTCCATCCATGCAACGATGGTTGTCTCTGCTACTCAGGGTGTTTCCTTTCAATACCGAACATCGGCGGGCGGTACGAGCCTTTCTTTAGATGTAGCCGATGTTAACGCGCCGCAGTGGGTGAAGATAGAGCGTGACATTGGCGGTAATGTTACGGCCTCTTATTCGGCCGACGGTACCTCATGGACACAGGTTGGTTCCGAGAGATTCACCATGAATATTCCTATGTATATAGGTTTAGCGGTAACCGCTCATAACTCCACCGAAGTGTGTGAGGCCGTGTTCTCCAATGTTAGTACCACCGGTACTGTATCCGACCAGTGGACAAACGAGGACATCGGGATACTCAGTAACTCTCCTCAACCGATGTATGTAGGTGTGTCCAACGCTGCCGGTGAACCTGTTTTGGTTTATCATGAGGACACCAATGTGACAACTCAAGACACGTGGACCCAGTGGATTATTGATTTGCAGGATTTTGCCGATGGAGGTATAGACCTGACTGATATTGACAATATGTATATCGGTATCGGCACAAACGGTAATACAACAACGAATGGAGGTTCCGGCGTAGTGTTCATCGATGAGATTCGGTTGTATCTACTTTCGCTTCCGGAACAGTAGTCAGGAACTATACCGGACATTATGCTTTAGACGTTTAAATAGCAACAACTCGGAGCCTATACCAATTAATCAGGTATAGGCTTCTTTTTATTGACAATTCCGGAATACAGGAGTGAGAGAACTACTTATTAGCTTGATTGGGCCGGCAGAATAAATTAAAATCAGAGTCCTAAAGGAAACGATTATGGACATAGAAGCTTTTCTACTTTGCAAATGTGCGACTGATGAGAGGGGGAAACTGAGTGTGTTAGGCGCCTTCGATACTATCACCGCAAGTAAATTACCGATTATTCTTCCGGCGGTGTCGGTGGCTCTTAGAATCAGATTTTCATCGATTGAGGAAGGTACACACCAGGCAAGAATTAAGGTTATCGATGAAGATGGAGGAAATGCCGGTGCTGACGTGACGGCTAAGGCAAATGTTCACATGCAGCAGGGTCGGGACTCTTCGGTAAGTAACCTGATACTGTATCTGCAACGCTTCAAACTCGAAAAATTCGGCCGATACCGTATTGACCTGGCTATAGATGGTCATCAGGAAGCAACCTTACCTCTTTTTGTAAGGCAGATTCCGTCAGGGCCGGAAACGCAGGAAGAGTAGGCAAAGTTTAGGTCAGAAAACATAAAACGGGGGCATTTGTACAGAGGGAGTGTGAAATTTGGACAGGATAAAGTTGTTTCCTGCCACAATTCTTCAACAATATCAATCTAACGAGTCACAAGGGCGGTTTTGGAGGGTAGACGGAACTTATAAATTATAGAGGATAAAAATATAGCTCTGGTGCGGATAATCTAAGCAAAAAGTGATAAATTTCTTGACGGAGAGAAACTATTTTGTTACAAAAGATAATAGCAGGGTTCATTGACGCGGTTTTTATTGGCCATAGATATCCTTCGTGTTGGCATATTTGTAATGTTTAATATCAACAGTGACTTATATGTTTTTAAAGGAAGGAGGTAAAACAAGTCGTAAATGTTTTCAATTTTTAACCTTTCGTTTTTTGTCGTACAAGCTCTTATTCCTGCCGGATACGGCAGGTGTTTTGGTGTGTGGCCAAGGCATAGTATGTTATAACATTTTCTGAAGGAGGAATTGTTATGTATAGAAAGTTTATTTATTTTTCCTGTGCTGTCATTGTGTTGAGTCTGGCGAGCTATGTTTTAGCTCAAGAGCCGAATGCTGAGATTCCAACAGCCGGAAGCCCTGAGCCCGTTATCGATGGCATTAAGGAAGAAGTGTGGTCGCTCTCGGATGAACACGGATTGTACAACACTACTGCGGACAGTGACCCTGATTCCGCCGCTGACTGCTCAGGTAGCTGGTGGGCCCTTTGGGATTCGGATTATCTTTATGTGTTTGTGGACGTCAACGATGAAGATTTGCAAAACGATTCTGGAGAGTCATGGCAGGATGACAGTATAGAATTTTATGTCGACAGTGGCAACGACAAACCAACTACATATGGTGAAGATGATTATCAGTATCGTGCAGCCTGGAATATTGAGGTTCCCGAGATACAGGAGTATCATCATGGCGGCAGAAGCCTACCCGGTGTTGAGTTTATGATAGTGGAAACCGATGACGGGTACAGCCTCGAAATTAAGTTCCCATGGACCGCTTTTTTGATAGATGAGGAAGCAGCATTGGGTAATTTGATGGGCTTTGACGTTCATATTAACGACGACGATGCCGGTGACTCACGTGACAGTCAAATCGCATGGTTTACCACCAGCGGAGACGCATGGCAGAATCCGAGTCTTTTCGGGACGGTCGTACTCGCGGCCAGCGCTTATGCTTCCGGTCCAAATCCACGTAACGGCGCCGAAGGTACTATAGAAGGGCTATTGCAATGGACATCAGGAAGAAACGCAGCAACACATAATGTGTACTTCGGAACAAATCCAACACCGGGGGATGATGAATTCATGGGTAACCAGGCCGAGACAGAATATCAATATACCGGCAGTCTTGAGCCTGCAACCACATATTACTGGCGAATCGATGGGGTTGATGCAGATGGTGTTACTATATATACGGGCAGCGTCTGGAGCTTTACAACAGCGCCTTTAACAGCACATGGCCCCGGGCCCGCTGATGACGCTCCGTGGGTGGACCTCGATACGGAGATAAGCTGGAGCCCGGGCTTTACGGCGGCTTCGCACGATGTTTATATCGGTACCGATGAGACCGCCGTAACTAACGCAGATACCTCTTCAGAAGAATTTAAGGGTAATCAGGAACTTACAACTTTTGATGCCGGTCCCTATGAGCCGAGAACGACCTACTACTGGCGAATCGATGAGGTAGAAAGTGACGGTGTTACAAAACACACAGGCGAGGTCTGGAGCTTTACGCTTATTCATGCTGGCGCCGGTATCAAGGGTGAGTATTTCAATAATGCAAATGTTCAAGGCGCCCCGGCATATACCGTTACAGAGGATTTAATAGATTTTGACTGGGGTCAGGAAGCACCGGATCCGGCGCTTGGAACAGATAACTTCTCGGTCAGGTGGAGCACTGAATTGGAAGTGCCGTATAGTGAGATCTATACGTTTATTACCCTTCTTAATACGACAGACGGTGTCCGATTGTGGGTAGATGGACGATTGATTATCGATAGCTGGCCTGTAGGAGAGGTTCTGGAAGACAGGGGTAGTATTAATCTTTCAGCCGGTTCGGTAAGCCTTGTAATGGAGTACTATGACACCAGCGGCGGAGCCATGGCGCACTTGAGCTGGCAAAGCCCGTCGACGCCACGACAGATTATCCCGAGAGGATATTTTTCACTTCCGGTACGTGCCGCGGGTGCGAGACCACCAAATGATGCTACAGAAGTTAGAATTTCACCTGTTCTTAAGTGGTCTGCCGGAGACAACGCTGCCCAGCACGATGTGTACTTTGGTACTGATTTAGATGAAGTGACTAACGCTGATATCACAACGCCGGATATCTATCGCGGCAGGCAAGAGCTTGACGATACTTCGTATATCCCGGCCGAAGTTCCTCTGGAATGGAACAATACCTACTACTGGCGAATCGATGAGTATAATAACGATGATACAATTACAGCAGGTCCGGTCTGGAGCTTTACAATCGGTAATTTCTTTATCGTGGATGATTTTGAAGACTATAACGACTATTCTCCTGACAGGATATTCGATGTATGGACAGATGGATATAACAGCACAACAAATGGTTCCATGGCAGGTTATCCAGAGCCGGACTTTGCGGCCGGGGAGAGTTTCGTTGAAACTCTTATTGTTCACAGCGGTGACCAATCGATGCCGTTATTCTACGATAACGATATGAAGTATTCAGAGGTAGAAAGGCCAATAAGCTCGGGGAGTGACTGGACAAGGGAAGGTGTTGAGATATTGTCACTTTGGTTCAGAGGTTATCCGGCATCTGTCGGCAGCTTTACAGAGGATCCTACCGGAACCTATACCATGACTGCCTCCGGTGCTGATATCTGGGACATGGCCGATGAATTCCACTTTGCTTACAAAGAACTGACCGGTCCCGGCTCGATTGTTGCGAGAGTTAACAGCATAGAAGATACTGATGTCTGGGCCAAGGCCGGCGTCATGATCCGCAACACGTTAGAACCGGGTTCCAGACATGCTACGACAGTCGTTACACCTTCTTCCGGTGTTTCCTTCCAGCGACGCCTAATGACCGGCGGCGCCAGTACCGATACAACAACTACGGGTATCACGGCACCACAATGGGTGAAAATAGAGCGCAGTATATCTGGTAATTTTACGGCCTCTTATTCCGAGAACGGCACCTCGTGGACACAAATTGAAGACGAGATAGTCAACATGAACGCAACGGTGTATATAGGTTTGGCTCTAACCAGCCATAACACCGAAGCAACATGCGAGGCAGTATTCTCCAACGTAAGTTTCACCGGTAACGTTAGTCAAGATCAGTGGATGAACCAGGATATCGGGATAATCAGCAATTCTGCTGAAACGATGTATGTAGTTCTGAATGACGAGGCTGTTGTGAATTACGATGGTTCGGATGCAACATTAATAAACGAGTGGACCGAATGGAGAATAAACCTGCAGGATTTTGCCGACCTGGGTATAGACCTCACTGATGTCGAGTCAATAGGCATTGGTTTGGGTGACAGGAACAACCCGCAAGCAGGCGGTTCAGGAGTTTTGTATATCGATGATATCCGCTTGTATCTTTCGGAAGCAGCGCCGTAAACAGGAACTTAGATGGTGAAGAGAGGATTATTTAATCTCTTTTGCCGACTATTGCTAATTCAGGGTCTGTACCCAATGGGTACAGACCCTTTTTTGATGATGGGCGATATTAAGCGAAAAAAAAGATATAATTCTTGACAGGCAAGCATTTGATTTGGTATAAATATCATCAGCAGGGCTATTATCTACATGGTATCTACACTGGGTCTGCCTTCGCTTTAAATAGAATCGAAAGGACAAGTATTTGCTGTTTCCGATCCTCTAATGTGTGGAATTTTACGGTTTTTCATTGAAGGAGGAGCTGCTACGTAGAGTACGAAGTTGTGTTTTAAACTCTGTGTTTGGCAATTGGAGCTTTTTCATTTCAAATGATAACGCATTATTTTCGAAGGAGGATTATTATAGCTAAGGATTTAATTTCTTACGTTTCCGTAGCATTAGTACTCGGTCTGGCCGGTGGTAAAGCGGGCATTATGAGGGTGGCTTCTATGAAGTATCAATAAATCCGGTATTTTATAAGAAAACGATAATCTTAACCGCCATGTTTAAAAAAATTGAAAGTGAAAATTTATCTGGAGGAACAATCATGTTGGAGAAAAAATTTGCAGGGTTTTTACTTTGCCTCGTGGTGGTACTTATTTTTTCTGCCACTGTAGTCAGAGGTGAAAACATCTTATTTATCGCGGCTTTGGAAGATACGTTCATGCCGGGAGATGATGCGCTTAAAGCCTTCATAGAAGGTCTTGGACACACAGTGACCTATTTCGACGATGACGAGAACGAGGAGGATACGGAAATAGCTGCCGCGGCTGCGGACTTGGTATTTATTTCCGAATCGGTAAGCTCCGGTGATATAAGGACAGAAATAACGGAAATCGAAACACCTATGGTTATCACTGAGGCCTGGGGCTTTGACGAGATGGGGCTAACGCTTGGTACAGGTGAAGGTGTGAATGTGGAGACAACAGAAATAGAGATAGTTAACCCTGAGCACCCTCTGGCGGCGGGTCTCAGTGGAACCGTGAGCGTCCTTAATGATATTACCAGCGAACGGGGGACGGCTCGCTTTACCTCAGGCAGGGCCGGAGATGATGCAACCGTTATTGCCAGAGCCACGTTATCTGACGGTGTGACATATGATGTGATTTGGGTCTATGAGAAGGGCGCTACGCTTGCCGTTGCTCCTGAAGATGGTAGTGGACGAGAAGCGGCGGAAATGCGTGTTTGTTTTGGTTTCGATGAGCAATCTTTCCTTGCGTGGAACGATAATGCTTATTTTCTATTAGAAGCGGCGATTAATTATGCGCTGGGTATTAAAGCTCTGCCTCAGGCTTATGGTCCGAAGCCGGCCGACGGTGCAACGGAAGTGGAGCGGGATACGTTTCTTAAGTGGAGAGCGGGTCTCTATGCAGAAACGCATGATCTGTACTTCGGGACAAATTTCGATGATGTAAACGATGCGAGCAGAGATAATCCAATGGGTGTACTTGTTGCTGAAAACCAGGATGCTACTACTTATCAACCTGCTGACCTTCTCGAATACGGCCAGACCTATTATTGGCGAGTTGATGAGTTTAATGCTCCGCCCGACACGGCAGTCTATAAAGGCAACGTCTGGAGCTTTACTGTTCTTAACTACATTGTCATAGATGATTTTGAAGACTACAAGGACTACGAGCCTGATAGGGTATTCGATACGTGGATAGATGGGTATCTCAGTACTACAAATGGTTCGACGATTGGTTATCCTAATCCTGATTTTGCCAATGATGGGCATTTCGTCGAGACAAATATTGTGAACAACGGCGACCGGTCAATGCCGTATTTCTACGACAACACTACGGCAGGGGTATCTGAGGCGACTATGACGCTGGACTCAATTAATGACTGGACAACAAATGATGCCAACACCATGTCGCTCTGGTTCAGGGGGCATCCTAAAGACCTTGTGGAGGATCCGGATGGTACCTTAACGATAAACGCTTCCGGTGAGGATATCTGGGACACGAGTGATGAGTTCCGTTATGTCTATAAGCAAATGACCGGACCGGGGTCAATCGTGGCTAAAGTAGAAAGTATAGAAGATACGGATGAATGGGCCAAAGCCGGTGTAATGATTCGTCAGACACTCGATGCAGACTCTAAATTCGCAGCGGTTTATATAACGGCCCGCACTGGATGCAGATTCCAAGGAAGGCTGACTCCAACCACAGAAGCAACGAGTGATACTGATGTAGCGACAGAGGAGCAGTTAGCAATAACGGCTCCATACTGGATTAAATTAGAGCGTGATGCCAGCAACCAATTTAGTGCTTTCTACTCCGAAGATGGTGCCAACTGGGTGGCAATGTCATGGAATCCACAAAATGTTGCAATGCCCCCGAACGTATATGCAGGCTTGGCGGTGACAAGTCATAACCCCAAGGCAATATGCGAGGCTGTATTCTCTAATGTCGAGATAACCGGTACAGTGGCTTCGGACGTATGGTCCCAGCAGGCCATCGGTGTGGATATGCCCAGCAATGATGTCGCGTCGGTGTACGTTGTTCTTAATGAAAGCGCTGTGGTCTATAACAATGACCCTGGTGCATCGCAGATAGATAACTGGACCCAGTGGAATATCGACCTGCAGGAATTTGCGGACCTGGGCGTGGACCTTACGAATGTCACTAAACTTGGTATTGGTTTCGGTGAGAGGGGCAATCCCCAGCCTGGAGGTGCGGGCCTGGTGTTTTTTGATGATATTCGTTTGAATCTTCCAGCGCTGGGACAGTAGCCGGTAGCTGTTGGAAACGCCAGCCCTGGAATGCACAAGGCTGTGATAGGTTACTATTTTAGATGATTTTGGGGCCTATACTTACATAGTATAGGCCCTTTTTTCGTTGATTTTTGATAGTTGATGGCCAGTAGTGTTTAGCGTA
>JASFMF010000054.1:0-7956 GCA_050117705.1 Phycisphaerales bacterium | reverse complement strand
AATAAAGACAATCCGAAGGTACATGATGTCTATCATCTTAACCTTACAACGGGGGAATTGAAGAAAGTGGCTGAGAATCCCGGTAATATCATTTCCTGGCTTGCCGATGCGAACTTAAAGATTCGTTGTGCGATGGCGGCGACACCGGAGGGCGGTTTTGACTTGATGGTGCGTCAAAGTGAACAATCAAACTGGGATAAGCTGTTGACGTGGAGTTCAGATGACAGCTTAAACAGCGGCACTGTAAGTTTTACCAGGGATGGAAATTCTATTTATTTGATAGACTCCCGTAACGTTAATGCAGGACGATTAGTCAAGATGGATATAAAGAGCAAGAGCACGGGAGTTATTGCACAAGACCCACAATACGATGTCGGGGGTGTGATGATTCATCCGGATACATACGAAGTAGAGGCGGTGGCGTTTACTAAAGCTCGAACGGAATGGACAGTGTTAGATGAATCTATAAAAAAAGATTTCGAGGCAATAGCCAAGCTGGACCGTGGTGACTATTTTATTACCGACCGTGATGATGCGGATGATATCTGGCTTGTGAGCTTTACCAAAGATAACGGTCCTGTATCGTATTATGCTTATGACCGCAGGACGAAGAAAGGGACTTTTCTTTTCGTACATATGCCTGCGCTGAGCGATTACGAATTAGCTTATATGGAACCGATTAGCTTTACAGCACGGGACGGATTGAAAATTCACGGTTACATTACCTTCCCTACGTGGAAAAAGAGAACAAATCTGCCGATGGTGCTCAATGTTCATGGCGGCCCATGGAGCAGAGACAGCTGGGGGTATGATTCCACGGCGCAATGGTTCGCTAATCGTGGGTATGTATGTCTTCAGGTCAATTTTCGCGGGTCCACAGGCTATGGCAAGACTTTTGTAAACGCCGGCGACAAAGAATGGGCTGCGAAAATGCACGATGATTTAGTAGATGGAGTTAACTGGGCTGTAGAGCAGGGCTATGCGGACCCTGATAAGATTGCCATCTTCGGCGGTTCTTATGGGGGATACGCCGCCTTAGTGGGTGCTACTTTCACGCCCGACCTGTTCTGCTGTGCGGTTGATATCGTTGGGCCGAGTAATTTGATTACTTTACTTAAATCCATACCACCTTACTGGTCAACATTTTTAGCGACTTTTCATAAGCGCGTGGGGAATCCTGATACTGAAGAGGAATTTTTGAAGTCACGGTCTCCACTGTTTAAGGTGGACCAGATTAAGGTTCCTATTTTAATTGCACAAGGTGCCAATGACCCGCGAGTCAAACAGGCCGAGTCCGAGCAGATAGTAGAGGCGATGAAGAAAAAAGGAATCGCTTACGAATATATGTTATTCGAAGATGAAGGACATGGATTTGCCAGGCCTGAGAATCGTTTGGAATTTTATGCCGCTGCGGAGAAATTTCTTGCAAAGCACTTAGGTGGCCGCTATGAGAAGGCTGATAATTAATTTGCAGGGAGACAAAAAACCGGTGGAGTAAGCCTCCGCCTTACAGAAAAGATTGAGGTAATTATGGACAAACTTAATGAACATTCTGAGACGGGGTGCTGCCCTAAATTCAATCCTGAGCCATGGAATGAAAAAGAGGTGACTTTTCAGGATAAATTATTCGTTAAGGACCATGTTAGAAGCTTTTTTCATATGCCGCTTAATTTCGCGAAGGTAATGATAAAAAATATGGAAATAATCAAGAAAGCGGATGCGCTGCCGCCTTTATTCCTTATGCTCTCGGATGAAAAAACTCTTTGGGGTTCTGATTTATACATTGCAGTAGCCAAAGAGGTTCCCGAAGCGAAAATGGCCAGAATATCGGGGACTTTTTTGACCAAAGTTTTCGAAGGACCTTATAAAAACGCCTGGAAGTGGGCGAAAGAAATGAAAGAATATGTCAAAACGAAGAACAAAGAAATCAAGAAGATATACTTTTTCTATACCACCTGCCCTAAGTGCGCGGAGGTTTACGGCAAGAACTATGTGGTTATATAAGCGAAGATTTAGAAAACTTATGTTATAGATATGCGGGATGGAAATTGAGGGGGATTTTGTTGGGGATAGTCTATTATGGTTTATATATGTGCTGTGACCATACCTTATACGGCAATTACTATAATTTTCATTGTCTTAGCTACGGCTGTTGGTGCTTTTGTGAGGAAAAGGAGCAGAGACAAGTGCTTACGGGATTTTGAGCAGAATATGGTGACGCTGGAAGATACGGCGGGCAAAACTATATGGGGTAAACTTAGGGTGGAAAATACTGGATTGGAATTTATTTATCCGGCCAAACATAAAGATGAACAAGGGCACGATGAGGTAAGTTATATTTTATATAAATATGAGTATCCGAGGATTGGGGCTGTGATTCGTTTCCATGACGAACTCAGCGAACAGAATAAAAAGATGCGGGAAGAGGAATTGAAAAGAACATACCATCCCGGGTTGTGGCGCAGAAGCAAAAGAAGAATGTTGAATGTTATGCGAACCATTAGAGACTCGGTGGTGGAAATAGTTAATCTGCTAATCAGTCAGGCTAAGAAGGCCACGCCTGCAGGTAAGATGCTGGCTTCTCAGGATAAGTATGTCTCCCAGATGAAACAGGAACTTATGGGTTCGATGGGTACTTCCTATGAGCCTTTATTGGAAAGATATATCGGCCATAAGGTTGTGCTTGAGATGATTAAAGGCGATAAGATATTCGAATATTGCGGAGTGCTGAAAGAGTATACAGCAGAATTTATTGAAATCATGGACATTAACTATGCGGTGAAGGATGACCAGCCGGCCAGAACGGCGGACTTGGTCGTACCTCGCAAACATGCACTTGTTCGACATCTGGGGGAATAGAACCAATAGGTTTTAAGTTAAATTAACTAAAAGGTGATTTGGAAATCTATGTACTTCGGGTCGGGGGGAATTTCATTGACCTTCGTATCTCTTACGTAGCCTGAAAAATACTCTTCAATATCCCGCATGCAACCGTCAATATCCTTCGAGCTTCCCTGGGCGAGCATCTCTACCGTGCCGTCAGGCAGATTGCGGACAAAGCCCGTCAACTGATAACGGTCGGCTATCCTGCGGGTGGTGTATCGAAAGCCTACGCCCTGAACTCTGCCTTTGAAAATTACATGCTTAGCAATCATTTGTAATTGATTATTGTTTAGTCACTCTTATTTATAAGCCCAAAAATTTAGTTTTTATGATAACTTGAAACATTTTTATTGCAAGGGCGTAGTGGTGAAATAGATTAAGGTTCAAAATGAGTCTTAATTCGATTATAATCCGACAGGTTTTGAATGTGAATGATTAACTATGGCGAAGAAGACAAAAAGACAAATAGAAAGAGATGAGCAGATTTATCAGCTTACCACGCTGGTAGCGGGTGAGTTTTCGCTTCAGGAAGTGCTGGACAGGCTGGCCGAGGCTGCTGTGAAGATTGTCGTTGTTAAAGCCTGCTCGATACGCCTTCTGGACGAGGATGCGGGCGAGCTGAAGATGCGAAGTACTTACGGCTTAAGTGAAGAATATCGCAACAAGGGTGTTGTCTCGAAAAACGACCCTGTAGTCAAGGCGGCTTTTGCAGGTGAGGCGATAGTGCTGGACGATATGCGGGTAGACGGCAGAGTTAAATATAAAGAAGCAACCATTAAAGAAGGTTTAGTGAGTCAGCTTACCGTTGCTATGCAGTTCAAAGGGCAGGATATTGGTGTGCTAAGGCTTTACAGCCCGGAACCGAAGCGTTTTGACGAAGATGATATACATCTTGCAAGAGCTGTTGCTTCGCAGTGCGCGGTGGCGATAACTAATGCCAGATTGTATAGAAGAGCAATTGAAGGCTCCCGGATGGCCGAGCAGATGCGTCTTGCGGGGTTTATCCAGCGAAAGATGATTCCTGAAAAGCCTCCCAAAATCGCGAAGCTGGATATAGCGGCTTCTTATATTCCATGCTTCGATGTGGGCGGTGACTTTTATGATTTTCTAAAAATAAGTGATGATTGCGTTGCGGTCGCGATTGCCGACGTGATGGGTAAAGGGATGCCTGCCGCGTTAATGATGAGTTGCTTTAGAAGTGCGGTTCGAGCTTATGCGGATATCGAGGACGAAGGCAAGGACATAAAGGCGATTGTAAACAGACTCAATAAGATGATTTGCGGCGAGTGTATGAACGGGGAATTTATCACGTTCTTTTACGCCGTTATTGATACTGAAAGTGAGACTATAGCTTACTGTAATTGTGGTCATGAGCCGACGTTGCTGATTAGAGACAAGAAAATTATCAGCCTGGCAAAAGGCGGGCTGGTACTTGGGGTAGATACACAAGCGGAATATGAGATTGGAGCCGTCAAATTAAAGGATGGTGACGGCCTGTTATTTTATACCGATGGGCTGGTCGATGCCTTCAACTTTGATGAAGAGTCGTGGGGCATAGATAATTTATACGTAACCACAAAGAAATTTTCTAAAGGTTCAGCGGAACAGATTGTTCAAAGTTTACTCACATACAGAAGAAGATTCGTGGGCCTTGCCAGGCAAATAGATGATACAAGTATTATTGCAGCGAAGTTTGGTCAATAGCGACTATTTGGGAATTTTGTTGACTACTAAAATATGCTTAGATGTCTAATTTGATTGTCACAATTGATGGACCGGCGGCCAGTGGCAAGAGCACTGTTGCCCGGCTTCTGGCCAAGAGACTGGGAGCGAGCTTTCTGGATACCGGGGCGATGTATCGTGCCGTAACATTGGCGGCGATGCAAGCCGGTGTGGATCTGAAAGAAAAAGAACTGCTTGGAGTTATTAATAAAACTAAATTTCAATTCTCAATAAAGCAGGATAGGCTTATCGTTTGCATTGACGGAGTTGATGTCACTGAGCAGATCCGCCAACCACAGGTAACCGCCAATTCCCGGTATATTGCTTCGGCGCCAAAAGTGCGGGAGAGTTTGGTACAGATGCAGCGGAAATTCGCAGCAAAGCAGAAGAAAATAGTGACCGAAGGACGCGACCAGGGCACAGTGGCATTCGACGATGCGGATATCAAGTTTTACCTGACTGCTGAACCTGCCACCAGAGCCAAAAGAAGACAAGCTGAGCTGCGGATTAAAGGGATCAGCGAAAATCTTGAACAAACCCAAAAAGCCATCGAGGAACGAGACAAAAGCGACCAGAGCAGAGAGGCAGGGCCTCTGAAACCTGCTGAGGATGCTATTATTGTCGATACTACATATTTAGATATCGAAGAGGTGGTAACAAAACTCTTAGGTTACGTGAACGAAAGATGTTTAAAGAAAAAATAAGAGCAAGGTGGTTTTGGCTGGCGCGCTGGTTTTGCAGGGTTTTTTGCATTTTATTTTTTCGTGTGCGTATATATGGGACAGAGAATATCCCTGATAAAGGGGCTTTTATACTGGTTAGCAACCACCAGAGCTATCTTGACCCGATATTTTGCGGAGGACCTATCAAAAGACATTTACATTTTTTAGCACGTGATTCGCTTTTTACCAACTGGTTTTTTGGTGGATTGATATCTTCTGTGAATACGATACCTGTCAAGCGCGGCGAAGCAGATTTATCTGCGATGAGAAAGGTCATCGACAAGCTTAAAAAAGGCGAGGGAGTGTGTCTTTTTCCGGAGGGTACTCGTTCGTATGATGGTAAAATTGCGCAATTGAAACCTGGCCTTGGTCTTTTATGCAGGCGCGGGAATGCAGCGGTTGTGCCGGTGGTGATTGACGGAGCTTTCGAGTGCTGGCCGAGACATAAGAAGCTGTTTTCGCCCGGCTCTGTCCAGGTCTGCTATGGCAAAGCGATATCGGCTGAGCAGGCGAAGAATATGGGTGACAGCAAACTGGCTGAATTCTTAACCGATAAACTGCGTCAGATGCAAACTAAAGGCCGTTTAAAACAAGGTAAAAAACCGTACGATTACAGCAGTTAATGGATAGCAAGCCGTTGGTGTGCTTTCGAATTTTTAGAGGATTTTCAACTTTTAGTTAAACTGTCCCGGTTAGGAATACCATATTGTGCTGTAAAATAAAAAAGGCCGGCTAAGAACCGGCCTTTTTTTAACTATGTTAAAATACTCCAGTCTTAAAATGAGTACTTGACACTAACCGTGGCCCAAGTCTCATCCTTGTCATTATTGACGGACTTGTCCATAGTTACCTGGTGATGAACACCCGGAGTAAGAATTACATTTTCGGCCAGCTCGAAATCTGTTGTTATACCGAAGGTAGCGTTTGACCAGTCATGGTCGGCGTTTTGACCACCCGGTCCGACACCATCGTTGAAGACAAATTCCGAATGCAGATTCAATACCTGTTCAGGAACATCCGGCAATAAGCCCTCTACAGGTAAGGCGTAGTCGAGCATAAAGATATGTGCGAAGCCCGAAGCCGTCCCGGTTGATGCAGAATTACTGCCGATTGGTGACTTGCTACTATTAGGCCAGAGCTTGACCAGACAGTATCTTGGTACCAGGCCTTCTATTGACAACAGGTTCGGCCAGGATAGAAGCGCAAATGCTTCCTGTAAATCAGCAGTTTTCTGACTGTGATCCGGGTAATTGTAGTACACCCATCCAACCATAAATTGTGTGTTGTAATATTCGTCAGGATAAAGGGCATTCATATAGTACAACGTGTAGTCCCATCTTTCTCCATTTTCGAATTCACCGGAGTTGGCTCTATGGCCCATAGCGCTAACTCCAAAGCCGGTGCCGAACAAATCTACGTTGACTCCTCCCTGAATTGCGCTTTTATCATCGTAAATATCAAAGCCGCGCCATACATATTTGCTTTGATAAGTAAATTCTGCTACTCCGTGTAGTTCCTCTTGGGCTTGCACGAGAGCGGTCACTACCAGCAGAACAACCACAGCTAACAATACTCTCTTCTTCATAATGATCTCCTTAAAAACTACATTCCTTAAATAACACCTTTGACGACTTTATATTTGAGCCCCCATAACTTACCATTTACCGCTTTTTCTCATTTCGGCCTTGGGCAGATTTTCGAGGTCTTTGATATATTTTTGCAGCTCTTCTTCCGGCAGCTCGTAGTCCGTAAGATTTCCGGACAGATAAGCATCGTATCCAAGAAGGTCCATTAAGCCATGCCCGCTGTAGTTGAAAAGTATCACCTTTTCCTTTCCTTCCTCTTTTGCTTTTTCGGCTTCATCAATAACGGCGGCGAGAGCCTGACTGGTTTCCGGTGCTGCGATAGGCCCTTCACTTTTAGCCCATGTTAAAGCGGCTTTATATGAATCCAGCTGGTGATACGCCCTTGGTTCCAATAATCCTTCGACTATTGCCTGGCATACCAATGGAGCCATTCCATGATAGCGAAGGCCGCCGGCATGAATCGGTGGTGGAATAAAGGCGTGCCCCAATGTGTGCATTGCCAGAAGGGGCGTGGTACATGCTGTATCTCCAAAATCATAAGCAAAAGGAGCACGAGTCATTGTCGGACAGGCTGTTGGTTCAACCGGTATGATTTTAATATCTGCGCCATTGATTTTATCCGCAACAAACGGGAATGATAAACCTGCAAAATTACTTCCGCCGCCGGCACAGCCAATCACTACATCCGGCAGCTTTTCCCCTGCAGCTTCCAGCTGCTTCTTCGCTTCAAGGCCAATTATTGTCTGATGAAGTAAGACGTGATTCAATACACTTCCCAGAGAATAACGGGTTTGGCCGGACTTGTCGGTTACGGCTTCTTCGATAGCTTCACTAATTGCTATTCCTAAACTGCCCGGTGTGTCGGGCAGTTCCTTAAGCACTTTTCTGCCGGCGTTGGTTTCATTACTTGGACTTGCGACGCAGTTGGCTCCCCAGACCTGCATCATAATTTTTCGGAAAGGTTTCTGGTCGAAACTTATTCTTACCATAAAGACTTTACATTCAAGACCGATTATGTTGCAGGCAAAAGCAAGAGCGCTTCC
>JASFMF010000053.1:0-7964 GCA_050117705.1 Phycisphaerales bacterium | reverse complement strand
TTAACCGAACCGGAGGCATGGCTGGAAATAGCTAATGCGTATATCACGCCACCGTCGAAAAGAACAAAACTGCAAATAAAAATAACAAGGGTCGGTATTTGTAGAGCAGCAACGGAGTTGGCGGAGCATAAAATGATAAGCAAATACATATCATATCAGCGAATTTATAGACCCTGTATGGCACAAACCGTTGGCGGAAATTGGTATTTGTGCCGATTAAATCGCAGGGGCGACCATCTCCGCGCCTATTTCTGTCTACTAATGTATTACGTAACCGGTGGCGAATAATGACCAAGCTCGTCCAAATCAAGCTGATTATCAGTCTGCCGTTTCTGGCCGGTTATGGTCTGGCTTTATTCCTGGTTAGGAAATATGCCAACGGTATATGGTTTTGGGCTTTGACATGTCTTTGTCTTGCTGCGGTCGGATTAACGATAATGGAGATATGGAGAAACAGAAAGGCCGACGCCGGTCGCGTCGACCCTTCAAAAGCGGATACCTACAATCCTAAAATAAAGGAGTAAAATCAAATGTCAACAAATAATCAATTTAATCATGAGGATTTGCGGGGAATCAAAGCTGCCCTATGGGCGGTTACTTCAAGAGCGGTTGAGCGAACGGCAACTGATAATGGTTATTTTTTAGCCGAATCGGATTATCAGGAAGCGGAATTAATTGCTAAGACGGGTCAGAAGATCGCCCGGGTTCTCCGGCAACAGGCATCGGAGGCTGCAAAAGATTTTATTAAAAAACAGAAAGAAGCAATTGGCGCCGACGCCAACCCGGTCGCTTTGGCCTCCGATCGGGACGGTGACCCGCGGTCCACTATGCCGCAGACTGAAACCGGTAGATTGAATCGGGAGTAATCAATGAAATATGTCCAGGACCCTCACGACGTAAGCAACCTGATTCATATTGTCAGGCGGGCCAATTCACCGAAGACGCTATGCGATCGGCGGCTTTATGATATCCCGATGATCCTGACCGGCATTCGGCCGGATCAGGAAATCTGCCCGGAATGTCAGGCGGTTCTTAAAAAAGAAAAGGAGTCATATCATGTCAGATAAGTTACAAAACAAATATGAGGGCTTTTTCACGGAGTTAAAGCATACCCGGCCTTTTGCAAAAGTCGCAGCGCAAGGCCAGGCGGGCTCCGGAAAAACCTATACGCTGGCCAAGATCACGGCGGGGCTTTATCAATATATCAATTCCGAAAAGCCCATTGTGATTTTCGATACCGAGAGGTCGGCCAAGTTTCTGCGGCCATATTTCGAAAGCCTGAAAATCAAGGTTTTATTAAAGGAATCGCGGTCGTTGAAAGATTTAACCGATACCATTGATTTTTGTGATAATGGCGGATCAGAAATTCTCATTATCGATTCGATAACCCATGTCTATGAGAATTTCTTGGAGGCTTTTAAGAAAAAGAAAGGCCGGACCTTTATTCAGTTTCAGGACTGGGGTATTTTAAAACCGACTTGGAAGCGGGAGTATTCGGATCGGCTGGTTCTGGCTAAATGCCATATTTTGTTTACCGGCCGGGAAGGTTATACTTACGAATACGAAGATATTAACGGTAAAAAAGAACTGGTCAAGACCGGTGTCAAAATGAAGGTCGAATCCGAAACCGCCTACGAACCGGATTTATTGCTTTATATGACGCGCCATGAAGATATATTGGCACAAGACGGGGATAAATCAGTATGGCGCGAAGCAATGGTGGTCAAAGACCGGTCGGCATTGATTGACGGCAAAGTTTTCAAAGACCCGGATTTCGAACATTTTAAGCCGGTTATTGATTTTCTAATTCAAACACCGAGTGAAGACGCTACGGTTTCGGAGCAAGATGACGGCCAATTAATTGACGATGAGGATAATCGCCGGGAAAGCAAAACCAAGAAGGATATACTTCTCGAAGAAATTACGGCGATTATGACCAAAACCGGGCTCGGAACATCGGCTAAAGACAAGGCGAAAAAGGTTGAAATCATTGAACGAATATTCAATACCGGTTCCTGGAAGAAAGTCGAGTTAATGAATCTCGATGAATTAACTCACTGTAAACATCAACTCGAAAACGACCGCGAGGTTTTGGAACTTATCGCCAAACAACAGGGAGTCGAATTACCGCCAGATGAAAATATGCCGACTGGCGACGAGTCCGGTATATTCGCCGACGATGACGCTATTGTTGAGGTTAAAACATTACTGGCCGACAAGAAAATCAACAAAGAGATCAAAGGCGCGGTCGACGAAATTCTCGGCAAAAAGAATCCGGAAGCCGCCGAAGTCAAGTGGGCCAGGGAGCAACTTTTGCAATTACCGGATAAGAAATAGAGGGGGACGAATCACGGTGGACCAGCAGGGGGATTCCTCTGACGGTAGCTCGGGGCGCTGATTAACCCTTGAAGCGCATAACTTCTCTTTAGGCGTCCCGGCTGCCGGGAAATTATAGAAAGGGAAATAATGACAATCGACGAAATCATAGCTGACGTGCCGAAAGACAAAATATTCCACCGTGAACCGGCGGGCGTGATTATCTGCGCGGATTGTCTGGAAATCCTGCCGCTACTGCCGGAGAAAAGCATAGACTTGGTGCTGACTGATCCTCCGTATGGAATAGGGGAAACTGGCAATAAAAACGCATCAAGGGGATGTTTGGCTATTTCGAGAAATTATAATTACGCAAACTGGGATAAAAGACCTAATGGGACATGTTTTAATGAGATTTACAGGGTGTCTATAAATCAAATTATTTGGGGCGGAAACTATTTTGTTGAAGACTTAAAAGATAGCTCTGGTTGGTTAGTCTGGGATAAAGACAATGGAAAAACTGACTTTGCTGATTGTGAATTGGCCTATACTTCTTTTAAAATAGCAGCAAGGAAAATTAAGCATAGGTGGCAGGGGATGTTACAAGAATATATGGGGAAACAAAAAGAACTACGCTGTCACCTAACGCAAAAACCATTGAGATTAATAAGGTGGTGTATATCGGAAATTGACGGAAGACTTGGTGATGCTGGATCGCGAACTATCCTCGACCCTTTCCTTGGCTCTGGCACTACTGCTGTCGCAGCCAAACAACTCGGTCGCAAGTTTATCGGGATAGAAAAAAAACCAAAGTATTGCCAGATCGCCGTTGAGCGGTTGAGGCAAGAGGAGCTACCGCTGTGAGATACAGAAAAGCACTTAATGAAATCGCGGCTCTGCATTGGCGAAACTATGATCTTAATAAATGGAAAGGGGAAATCATTTTATTTTATCTGTGGTGCAAGGCTGTTGATATCGCCGGTAAAGCATTGTCGAATAATAGATATAAAGCAGCATTAAGGAGATTTCAATGATCGTCTACATTGCCGGACCATACACAAAGGGCGACGTGGCTGTCAATGTTCGCAAGGCCATTGAAGCCGCGGATAAATTAGCCGACTTGGGGTTTATACCCTACCTTCCGCACCTGACGCATTTTTGGCATTTGGTTTTTCCCCGACCGTATAAATACTGGCTCGAATACGATAAGATATTTTTGAAATTCTGCGATTGTCTGTTACGCTTATCCGGCGAATCATCGGGCGCTGACGGCGAAGTCGCCGAAGCCCGCAACCTGGGAAAGCCGGTTTTTTATTCAATTGATGACCTTATTGAATATGCCAAGAAAGGAGCGCCGAGCCATGGGCTAACAGAATCAAAATGGTAAATTTCAGTAGTGTTATAGTAAGTTTTTCTGTTTTGGCAAAACCGGAGGCCGGGGTCCATATAGGACAATCAATGAATGGAAGCAAGTCTCGGTCTCCGGTGGAATGAAGGAATATCAAATTGAATCTTCATGCAGACATAATGCTCGAACATTTAAAGCGCTGGAACCGGGGGCGCACTGCTGTCATAACCGGTATGAGTCTGCATTCAATTTTATTCGGATATAACAAAAACGGTAATCGGTATATCGCTAAGCTGTGTCGGGAATTGCGAAGCGAGGGAATACTGGTCGGCTCGGTGCGCGGCAAACCGCCGGGATATTTCTGGCCGATCACGGATCAGGAAAAAGAAGATGTCCTGGCCGAATTAAAACAAACGGCGCGGGCCGTGCTCAGTGTTTACTGGAAATGTTTAAAGCGGTATCGGATAGAGAAGACGCCGCAGAGGGAGTTAGCATTATGACTTATCGATATGCAGTCAATCCCGGGACCGGGGTAATACATAAATTTAGGGTCGGGCAACACAATAGAGCAAATTTGATATCGGAGTGTAATATGTTTGTTCGCATTGACAGGCCAAAATTGAAATTAATTAAATTCCCAGTTTACAACGATTACCATAAACTTTGCAACGGCGTCAACCGGCTCTGTGAGCGGTGTTTCGGGCCTCATGGTATGGGGGCGAATCAAGATGGAATATAATCTTAAAGTAAATAAATGTCCACAATGCGGCGCCGACGCGGAATTTATATCGGTTCTGCGACGCGGTAAAAAGGTCGGCATGTATGTATGTTCAAAGCGCTGCGGCTGGTCGAAGTCGTTCACCAAGCGGCCGCCGAATCGACCGGCACCGTGGATGAGAAGAAAAAAGTGAAAGGAACAACAATGAAAAAGCTGGTAAACGTTGAATATCAGAGAATTCGGAACGCATATTTGGAATTCATCGACAGTTTGAAGATCGAAGCTTACGGACCGCGGTTGGAAGGATTATAGATAAATATAAACGAACCTACATAGAACGAAAGGAGGTGATATAGGAACGGACGGAAGTAGTTTTTCATAGGCATTATATATAATCCCCGCCTGCACCATCTGGCGGGCGGGGGTAAAGAAAGGATGGAAGGATGCCAATAACAAATAAAGAATTATGGGATAACCAAGTAAAGATTAACAACGATCCTTACGGTGGTGCGTGTATCAAGGTTGCCCGTCGCGTCATGGAATTGCTTGACGAATTGAAAGAATTTGACCCCAATGAATTAATCAATAGGGCAGATCATGAAAGCAAGGCGGGGGGAATAACGGGATTTATGGCTGGTTGTGTTGTTCAAATTGTAGGTGCGTGTCATAGCCGGGGTAATGAATTTCGTATGGCATGGAACGCTGGTTATGGTGTTCCCGAAAAGGAAAGTAGGGGAGGTACGGTTAATCCTGCCGTAATAACAATTGAGCAAAAGGACTAATTCATGAACATTAACCAAAGAAAGGATGGAGGGATGGACACAAGGGGAATAGAACAATGCCTTATAAATATCCAAGACGAGCTTAATCGCCAATAAGAATAGCAAAGGAGAAATAATGCCACATTTTCGATGTAACGAATGTTGTCATGAGGAGGAGTTTGATGTATGGCCGCCGGTCGATCAAATCTGCCCTGACTGTAAGGCCATGAAGGGCTGGGGGCTGGCCGAGGAAGAGCCAATACATAGGCTACCTTTTCGCGCTGTCGAAAACGAAGACGGCGACATCGATATTATAGACGCACATGATGATCCCGTTTGTCTCGTTAAGGTTGGCGTAATTGGTGGCGGTGCGGTCGGTCAGATTTACGAAGAAATCCGCCGCCTCAACGCCGCTTTCATCGTGGAGGCCTGTAATGAATATGTGAAGGAGGAGCCTAACTAACCAATGAAAGGATGGAAGAATGGAATCACAATACATACTAACTATTGACGGGGTTGAAATAAAGATTCGCCATACTTCTGATATTTGGATAGAAGAAGATTGCGACGATCCCAAATCGTTTTTTAACGGCAAATTTCACGAATTATTAGAAAAGATAAAGGACTAACCCATGAACATCAACCTACACATTTGGTTCGGCGTTGCCAAGCTGATACTGTGGTATTACTGGCTCTTTGGCTGGCCGAGATGAAAAAGGGAAAAAAGTATATAGTATGTCCCGGTTGGATAATATCCAAGAACGATGGCGACCACCATTACATTACGGCTGATATGTTAATACGACTCTACGGTGTTGATAGGCGGGAATGTATTATAGCCGATGAAGGCCATTTCGCGCGCGCTCATGATTTAGACCACCTGCCGAGGTTGTGGCCTCTATACGATGGTAATTATCGAGAATATTTAATCGAAATAACAAGTGAAATGGCTGGCCGAGATAGATGAGCATTGAGCTAAACAAAATCTACCAGGGCGACTGGATCAAGGTCATGGCCGACTGGCCGGATAAATTTGTGCAGACAGTCATAACCAGCCCGCCATATTGGGGATTGAGGGACTACGGCGTTGACGGTCAACTTGGCTTAGAACCAACCCCCGAAGAATACATTGACAAGCTGGTCAAGGGCTTCCGTGAGATCAGGCGGGTATTGCGGAAAGACGGGACGGTGTGGCTGAACCTGGGGGATAGTTACATGAGTCATTCTGCTAATTCAAAAAATGTAGGCGGGTTTCAAGGCGCACAAATGAAAAAAAATAAGCAATATTCCGACGCTGAAGTTATAGGAAGGAAAATTAACCCTAAGTTAATTGGCTTAAAAGACAAAGACCTCTGCATGATCCCCGCCCGCGTTGCGCTGGCTTTGCAGGCCGATGGCTGGTGGTTGCGGTCGGATATAATCTGGGCCAAGCCGAACCCGATGCCGGAGTCCTGCACTGACCGCCCGACGAAATCCTATGAGCATATCTTTTTACTGACGAAATCGGCGAAATATTTCTATGACGCTGACGCGGTGAGGGAGCCGCATAGGGATAATTATGAAACTTATCTTGTGAAAAGAGGCCAAAACCCTAAATACGAAGAATCTGGTTATAAGGCAAATCATTTAAGTCGAGACTCATTCAACCCCGCTGGCCGCAATCTCCGTGATGTCTGGACAATGGCTACGCAGGCGGCTATAAGTGACGTTTCCTATGGCAGGTGTCGCATAGCGTCACAAGATTGTCCAGTGAGTGGTCATCAGGTTCCCCCCTTAAACGCTCTTGGATATGATGGACTACCAGCCGTTTTTCGGTCTGCCCGCAATCTTGGCATTGATGCCCGTCCCGGTCAAGTGCAAGTTGGCGATTATGTCGCCATTCCCGTAAATTCGTCCGAGCTTCGGGCTTGTGATTTCGTTGCCATTTCCCATAACAATCAAATCCACAAAAATGATGATTCGTTAAAGCCAGGTGAGACTTACGCCGGTATATCTTCTTACCACATTGAGAACATGAAACATATCCGCCATTGCGCCTCCAAGTGCGTCCACATTTACGAGAACAATATTGCGGCGGATGCTTTTCAAGATGTTTTGGGTTTTGATCCTTTGGGCGAAAAAACTTGCCGCATCGTTGGCATCTTAACATCAGAAATACCTCCTTCTAAATGCACCTGTTATTATACGGAAAAGTTGAAAATAAGTCAAGAACATTATGCTTCATTTCCCGAAGAGCTTGTCAACAAGTGCATCCTTGCCGGGACAGCCGAGCGAGCCTGCGGTGTATGCGGAGCGGCGTGGGCGAGAGTGGTGGAGAAGGGAGAATTGGTTGGTAAGAATCGAAAGGGTAATTATTCGGGCCGCGAAAATGATGTTGATTGCGCCGGGCAAAACAGAATGTCCGGTTGTGATTATAAGCCAGGAATGGCCTATGAGAACAAGACCCTCGGTTTCCGCCCGTCCTGTGACTGCGGCGATCCGGGGCATGGGAAATGTATTGTCTTCGATCCTTTCTGCGGCACTAACACGGTCGGCTACCGAGCACAGGAGCTTGGCCGGGACTGGATCGGGATAGAGTTATCAGCTAATTACAAAAAAATGGGCGATAAGCGAGTTGAGCAGCAGACATTGATATAACGGGGGATATGATGGCAAATCCGCAACTTGAGAATGGCTATTTAAGATTTGCAAACGAAATATGGCGAAAACTACGGGAGATTAGGATACCCGGCGAGGCTCGGCAATGCCTGGATTTTATTATTGAGAAGACTTACGGATATAATAAAAAGGCTGATTGGATAGCCAATATTCAATTCGTGAAGGC
>JASFMF010000052.1:0-7971 GCA_050117705.1 Phycisphaerales bacterium | reverse complement strand
GATGTTGTTTGGCCGGCTTGTCAGGGTTTTATATGTGGATTACTCTTTGATTTTTTTGTTTCGGTACTGGATATAGCCCTGGCGCATCGCGATATATGGTTCCAGAGAGGCGGCCTTGAAATCTTCGTACTCACCGATGTGGAATGAGCCCTCGTTTACCACCCTTGCGCCGGATATGTACGCGGAGGTTTCCCATGGTTCTACATAGCGCACGGGATTCAGGAACGAATCGCCCGCCATGCCGATTGAATCCCGCAGGGTCGATGGGCCGAATATCGGCCATACGATATAGAAGCCATCGCCCATGCCATGTACGGCCAGTGTCTGGCCGAGGTCCTCTTCAACGGGTTCTAATCCGTATCTGTCTTTGGCCGGGTCGCCGAATCCGAGAACGCCTACTGTGCTGTTGACCAGAAATCGGCGCAGCTCGATATCGGCGGAGTCTCCTTTGCCCTGGAGCAGGCAGTTTACGTAGCGGGCGGGCGTAGAAATGTTATGGAAGAAATTCCTTATGCCGATTCGGGCGGGCTTCGGTACGACGGCTTTACATACATTGGAACAGGGTTTTGCCACCCAGAAATAAAGTATATCGTTTATACCGAACATCAGCCGGTTAATGGGCTCCAGCGGATCGGGTATCTCGACTGCTTGCTCGGCAAATTCTTCTTCCAGCAGGTCGAATTCGTCGTCGGAAGACATTCCATTAGTCAGGGTATGATTGTCAGAAGGTGTCCTCTGAGAGGTTGCACAGCCCGCGCTCATAACGGCCAAAGCAAGAACGATAATATATAAAATCTTTATTTTCATTTATTCTCTTATATCATTTTTTCGTAATCATTTCGAGTTTTTAATTCTCCCTGCCGAAAGGTTTGACAATAATCAGCAGTTGAGGCAGGAGGGTAAGGGCGGCCAAAAGTGCAATCAGCATGGCTAAGCCGATTAATATGCCGAAATAAACGCTGGGTATAAAATTAGAAAGGACAAGGATTGAAAAACCTATGATAATAGTTATGGAAGTATAGTACATGGCGTGGCCGATGCTGCCGTGACATCGATGCATTGTGGGCAGGTAGCGGCGGTCTTTTTGAAATTCCTTTTTGAAGCGGTGGATGTAGTGAATAGTATCATCGACGGCAATCCCCAGGCTGATTGCGGCTATGGTTATTGTCATCATATCGAGGGGAATATCCAGCCAGCCCATTATTCCGAGAACACCTGCGACCGCAAGGGCATTGGGAAACATTGCGATGAGGGCTATTTTCAGTGACCTGAACAGTATGAGGAACATTCCGGTCAGCAAGAGCACGGTAATGCCCATAGTCATTATCTGAGAACCGAACAGGCTTTGCAGCATGTTATTGTACAGGACCAGAAGGCCGGTCAGGTGAATGTTTTGGCTTTCAAGTTCTAATGTGCCGGCCAGGTCCTGCCGGATTCTTTCGAGCAGCTCGTTGCGTCTTAGATTTTTGTCGGAGTCTATGACCCTGGTCCAGAAGCGAACCTGATTATGCTCTATCGAGACATAGGGTTTGATTAACATTGTCTTGAATTTGTCCGGCGTTTCCTTATAGAGTAAAGCCAGCTCTAAACTGTCCAGCGGCTTGTTGTCGTTTAGTTTCTCAGTGATTTTCAGCATTGTTGCCAGTGACAGCACCTTGCCTATTTCCGGCAGATTTTCGAGATAGTCGTGTACGGCTTTGACGCGTTTCATCTTTTCAGCGTTGAACCAGTATTTTTCGTCCGATTCGGCTTCGTCATATTCGTCGAACTCATCGAATATGTCGTCGCTTTCTGTGGCGGCGATTTCGGTAGTTTCCGTAGGAATATCAGAATCCCCGAAGTCTATTATAACGTCCAGAGGGGTGGTGCCGCCGAGGCGCCGGTCGATTATTTTCATGCCTTTGTGAATCTCGGTGTCTTTGTGAAAGTAGTCGATAAAACTGTTTTCGACCTCTAATTTCGAGATGCCGATGATGCCTAATAGCAGGGTCAGGGCGCTGATGCCTATAATCAGCATGCCGTGGGATTCGGTGAATTTTGCCAGGGTGGATGTCAGGGAAAAGTGGCGGCGGCTATTAACGGTTGGTATTTTTTTAGGAATGAGAGTGAGTATTGTGGGGAAAAGCAGAAAGGTCACTATCAGGGAGACAATCAGGCCGCCTATCATCATCCAGCCGAAGTTAATGACCGGCAGAATGTCACAAAGTACCAGAGAGCCAAAGCCGGCAATGGTGGTTAGTACCGCGTATATACAGGGTTTTAGCTTCAGCAGGATGGTGTCGAGAATCAGCTGGCGATTGGGGGATTGTGGATTCTGCACGAGCAATTCTCTATACCGAACAATCAGGTGAATCGCGATAGCTAATGTGATGATCAACTGCAAAGAGATGAAATTCGAGGATATAACCGTTACTTCCCAGCCGAACCATCCCAACAGCCCAATCATACATATTGCAGAAACGATGCAGCAAAGCATCGGGAGGAATATCCAGCGTTTGTTTCTGAAGATGATGAATAACATAAGAATTAGAAAGAGCAGTACACCGAGGCCAAAAACTTTCAGGTCGTTTTTAATGAAAGTTATCATATCATCCGCTATCATACTTACGCCGCCAAGAAACAGTTCTGCATCCCGGCGATATTTATCCATAATGGTTCGTATTGTTTTGATAAGCTGATGGCGATGGCGTCTGTATTTGTCCCTTTGTTGCCGGAACAGCTCTTCTACGTTCTTTAGCTCGGTGCGCTCTTCGGTTGTGATTGAGCCGGAGTTTTTCTTTTGCCGCAGCTCAATACGCCGCTGCTGCAAATTTCCGTAGGTTTCATCTCCTGAAAGATAGACCAGCAGAGCCGTAGTCTTCAAATCCGAGCTTACCAGCAGGTCCCTATACAGAGGACTTTCGATAAATTCGGTACCGGCCATGTTCTTATCCACGGTCGGAGATTCGAGCGTGGGTAAATCGGCGGTAAGCTCTTTGAGCGGGATTGGCGGGCTTTCCAGCAGTGGAACATCCAGAATGGAAAGCACTGATTTGACACCTTTAACAGAGCTTAAATCATCTCGCAGTTTGGCTAATGAGGTTAGTGTTTGCTGTGAGAGCAGCTCACCTTTTGGTGTGTATGTCAATACCAAAAAGTCGTTTTGTCCGTAACGAGAGCTGATTAGCCGGGCGTAATGCAGGTCTTCGTCGTTTTCCAGGACAAGTGTTTCGGCGGAGGCGTCCAGCCTGAAATTTTTTGCCTGTATAGAGAAGAAGATAACGGCTGCTATTATGCAGACAATAACTGTTTTGGGATGCCCTAAAACCACTCTGTCGAAAAAGAATGATACCGCTGAGGGATGTTTCGTCATAATATTGTGTTCCTACTCAGTAAATCGGAAATCATTCATCTGGTGGTGGTTTCTCCAGCCGGGAAAGAAGCTCCTCTACCGTGCCCTTACGGAGTATTTCATCGAATTGTGACCTGTAGGTCAAAAGGATACTGACTCCCTGTATTTCCACATCATAAATCTTCCATCGTTTCTCTACTTTACGAAGCTTATACAATATGGCTACCTTTTTGTCGTTATGTATAAGTTCTGTAGGAATGGATATAGTATTCTTTTTATTTTGTTCTGCCTGCTTGAAGAGGATTTGTTCATCTTTGTAAAATGCGATTTTTTCCCTGTATGTTTTTTTGAGAAGTTCGGTGAAAAGCAGTGTGAATTTCTCACGCTGGTGCGGTTCAAATTTCGGCCAATGTTTTCTTCCTAATGAGAGTCTGGCCATTAGAGGGAAATCAAAAATCGGAGTTACGATTTTACTGATCCGTTCGGCTTTTACTTCCTGCTTGAGGTCTTCATTCTGAAGGATTGAAATGACAGCGTCCCATTTGCATCGCAAAAGCTTGTTCGGATCGCTTGGATAATTAGGGTCATTGGGGTCGTTGTTTTCGACACCAGCGACCTGCGAGGCAGTCAGTAATAAAGTACCCGTACAAAATAGTATGATTGCAAATCCATTCCAGCCGATTTTACACATACTAAGATTTTCTCCTTATTCGGCAGTACAAAAAGCAGTTTCCATTAATTTTTTATCGGCTGTTTACTATGATATTCGTCAATCTTCAAACGGTACGGATGCCGAATAATTGGGGGCCTCTTTAGTTATCTGAATATCGTGCGGATGTGATTCACTTACGGAAGCTGCACTTATGCGAACGAAACATCCTTTTTTCATCAATTCTTCGATATTTTGCGCCCCGCAGTAGCCCATACCGGCCCGTAAGCCGCCGACTAACTGATAGACAAAATCGCCCAGCGTTCCGCGATACGGTACCCGCCCTTCTACGCCTTCGGGCACAAGCTTGCTTTTTGCGGTTGAGCTTTTCTGCCCGTATCTTTCCGCTGAGCCCTTGACCATCGCCCCCAAAGAACCCATTCCTCTATATTCTTTAAATTGTCTGCCCTTATAGATAACCAATTGGCCCGGGCTTTCCTTCAGGCCGGCAAACAACGAACCTACCATTACGCTTGATGCTCCGGCCGCTATCGCTTTTGTTATATCGCCGGACTGCCTTACTCCACCATCTGCAATAACGGGGATATTATGCTTCTTTCCCGCCTTGGCACAGTTAATTATCGCGGTTATTTGGGGCATTCCCACGCCGGAAATAACCCTTGTCGTACAGATAGCGCCAGGCCCGATACCGACCTTTATAGCATTGGCCCCGGCCGCTATTAAATCTTCCGCCGCTTCGGTTGTCGCGATATTGCCTGCAATAACATCGATATCATAATGTTTTTTTATTTCCTTCACGGTGTCGATGACGTTCTGTGAATGGCCGTGGGCAGTATCGACCACGATAATATCCACATCCGCCGCTAATAAGGCCTCGATTCGTTCAAATTCGAGCACACTTACTGCGGCACCGACCCGAAGCCGGCCACGCTGGTCCCTGGCTGCTATCGGATACTGCTGGACTCGGTCGATATCTCTCATTGTAATCAGGCCGGCCAGTTCGTTGTTTTCGTTGACTAAAAGCAGCTTTTCGACCTTTTGTTCCCGCAAAATGCCCTTGGCCTGCTCGAGTGTCGTTCCTGCGGGGCCTGTAACGAGATTAGCCTTTGTCATTACAGAGCTTATCTCAACATCATAGTCTTTGAGGAATTTCAAATCTCTTCGTGTAAGAATGCCGACGAGTTTTTTGCCATCGATAATAGGGATTCCGGATACGTTCTGCTCATTCATCAGTTGCTGTGCCTTGCTGACGGGCTGGCCCGGGGATAGCGTTACGGGGTCGAGAATCACGCCGTGCTCGGAGCGCTTAACTTTAGCTACTTCCCGCTGTTGCGCCTCGACCGAGAGGTTTTTGTGAATTATACCGATGCCGCCTTCCTGGGCCAGGGCGATAGCCAGCGCCGCTTCTGTAACGGTATCCATAGCGGCGGAGACGATTGGGATGTTTATCGTTATATTGTTGGTTAATTGCGTGCGGGTGTCCGCCTGGCTTGGCACAAAATCGCTTTTGGCCGGTATCAATAGCACATCGTCAAAGGTTATACCTTCAGCGATAATCTTGCTTTTATCCATTATCTTCTCCAATTACTAATCGCTCCCGTGACCGGATATTAAATGTATCAGTATAATATTGGGACGAAGCGGCGTCAAATCTATTTTTAGTGCCCTGAAATTATGCGTTTTTAAATTTTTTTGCGAACAAGGTTCTTAGAAAGCTGTATATAGGATTAAATTAGTACTATATAAACTTGTTAATTACGTAAATGACAGGATTAAGAAAAAATATGAACCCTTTTGAGGAGGAATACGACAATGAACGTCAATATTCTGAAAAGTTTGTTAGTTATCGGTGTTGTTATCCTTGTTTTGGCAGCAGGAACCATTTTACTTGCGAATTATGCGAACGACGCATCCGACAGCACTAAAGTGTGCGCACCGGCAGCGTCGGCGGACTGTTGCGGCGGATGCCCGAAGGCCGTTTGTGGCGATGACCCGAACGCCACTACATTATGCAACGACCCTAACAGCAAGTAACGACTATTACGGGGGGTGGTTTTCCTGGCTGTTTAATTGATAATCTGTAATCTGCAGTTTTGCGGTTAGGGGTCCGCAGGATCGGACTAAGGTTGGCACATCCGGCCTTAGAAGGCTTTTTATAGTGCGGGGTGGCAAATTAGTCCAAGACCAGCTCTTATGGAGCTGGTCTTTTTTTATGCGCCCGCCTTTTAAGAAATGAATATAATGGAAAAACATCAGAAAACAGCAATTTAAGCGCCCATTTTGGGCATAAGAGCGAGTCTGTTTTAATGGAAGCTGATATCAGCCGAATAAGGCCCGGGATTCCTGAGAAAGAGAATATAGTGCCCCAGAAGCCGGATACAGTATTGGTTAAGGCGGCCGTTAACGGTAATGCAGAAAGCTTTGACGAATTAGCCCAACGCTATTACCCGGCTATGGTTGCAATCGCCCATTCAATACTTGGCGACAGGCATTTGGCCGAAGATGCGGCCCAGCAGGCGTTTGCGAAGGCCGCCCTAAAGCTGCCGCAGTTGAAGAAAGAGAGTCGATTTGGCCAGTGGCTTGCTGTTATATGCAGGAATGCAGCGAGAGATATGGCTCGCAGAACAGAGAATCTTGGTACAGCAGAGGACCTTTCGAGTATAGCAGCCAAGCCGGACAGTGATGATAGAGCTGACGCTGTGAGGCAGGCATTAGAAAGGCTTTCGGCTTCGGCAAGGGAAGTGATTTTTCTGCGGTTTTATGATGGTATGTCTTATGAGCAGATGTCCGCTGTGCTGGGTATCTCCGAGCAGGCGATAAATGGAAGACTGCGAAGGGCAAAGAAGAAAATGGCTGATTATTTACGGCTAAACGGTTTTGGTGAGGTTTGAAGATGGATAAGCAAAATGATGAAAAATGGCTGGATGAGCTGATTAGCCGCACTATCAATACTGAAAAGCCGCATTTCGAATCTGAGAAGTGGAAGCAGGAATATCCTGATGAATATCAAGCGCTTCTCTCGCGGGCGGATAAAAGGGGCCAGCCAAGTATTTTGAGAATGATTATCCGACATCCAATAGCCCAACTTGCCGCAGCGGCGGTGATAATTGTGGCGGTGGGATTGTTATTCATTGAGCAGGACAGGCAAGCTCCGAACGGCACGGAAACAAGCCCTCGGCCAATAGCGCAATCAGCCGTGAAGAGGATGTCTTTAATGTCTCTTAGAATGACATATCAACGTGGAGGATTCGATGCATTGGACAGACAGTTTCGGGAAACCCTTAATGCAATGGAACCTCAGCCGTTGAATGTTTCGATGCAGGAATTACTTGAAGGTGCAAATGGTTCATAGAGTTGAAAGGATATTATCATGAAAAGAGTATGTAATAGTTTATTTACAAAAACAGTGTTTTTCATTTTAGCAATAACATTTGCTGCGTCACCGGTTCAGGCGCTTCCGCCTGACCCTGACAACGCGGCCTTGTTGTATTATCAGGGATTTTTGTCGCTTACGGAACTTGACGAAGAGGCTCGGGACCGTATTGCGGATGTTGCAAGGGGTAAGGTTGAGCCGGATGATAAAGTCCGGGAAGATATCAGCAAGTGCATTGGGGCGATTGAGTTAGCTGAGGCTGCATCTGAGGTTCCGGCATGTAACTGGGGTGTGCGATACTCGCAGGGATTCAATACCCTTATGCCCCAATTGGCGCAGGTAAGATTTCTTACATTTGTGCTTGTGGCTGATGCACGTGTTCGCGCATCAGATGGTGATTATGCAGGAGCTTTTGAGCGGTGTCTTATGACGGGCACGCTCGCACGGCATGTGGGTGACGATACGATTATTTCGTATCTTGTGTCTTTGGCGGTGCGCAGTCTGGGATATAAGTGCATGCAGGATGCCATGAATCAAGCTGGGGGTGATGAGAAATTACTGTTATGGCTGAAGGAAGAGCTTGCGACATCTCCGGTT
>JASFMF010000051.1:0-7976 GCA_050117705.1 Phycisphaerales bacterium | reverse complement strand
AGTTTAAAATGGAATAAAACGAGGAGATATTATCCGTTAAGGTGTTTTTAGTAGCTTAAAAACAGACACACACTAAAAGCTAAATACTCAAATTTGCGCCTGTTAAAAACTGTGAGTGTTTTGGTGTGTGGCCAAAGCATGGGTAATTTGTGTAGTTAATTTAAAAGAAAAGGAGGATTATTATGTACAGAAAGTTGATTTGTTTTATGTTTGCTCTTACTGTGCTGACTCTGACAAGTTCAACTTATGCCATCGTTATCGGAGACTTTGAAGATGACCTGGATGGATGGACGGGAAACGGCACACTATCTATCGGCACTGTCGGAGCCACATCAGGTAGCTCAAGCCTCGACCTTACTACGAGCGGCGGCTACTGGGAGCTGACATGGAACGTGCCTGCCCTGAAAGTACTCGACCTGACTAATGTTACGACGCTCGAGATGGACGTGACTATGCTCGTCGATAACTTTGCGGACGGCACCTGGACCAACGTTGATAAGATGTCTATCAATAGCGACCTTGGCTGGAGAGAGGTTCTGCGAACCGAAGTAATCGACAGAGACACTGGTGAAGCGACTGCCTCAACAGACTGGGGCACCTGGTCCGGTGACTCGAACAGAACCATTATCTGGGACATTGCAGGCGCAGGTTACGATTGGACAGGATTGACGGAATCATCTTTTGCGAATATCAACATTGCAGTGCAGGATGGTACAGCTGCAGGAATTTTCCACATTGACAATATTCGTTTGAACGGAGCTGAACTTAAAGACCGCGCGCTTTATCCCATCCTGAAACTGGACGTCCAAAACGATAGTGACCCTAACAACGTAGAAGAAGGTTTCACTGCCTTCACATTAGCTGATAGTGGTTCAGAAATCGATGGTATAACAGTCACAATAGAAGAATACGGTGCGGACGACGCACGCCGACGCGACGACCCGGCCGGAATACCGTACGAGAACATTTATCGTGACTTCATCTTTGCCAGACAAGCCGAAGCAGGCGTTGGCTACGTAACAGTAACACTGTCTGGTCTGGATCCAAATGGACTTTACGGAATTACTATCTACTCCTTCGACACTGCAAGCGATGAAATCAGAATCACCGACTGGTCGGCCAATGGCTCTTCTCTTTTGACAACAGTCGCCGACAATTCCATTCCACCAGTCGAACAAGATGATTATGCCTCTACAGGACTGGCTACCGCAGACCCGAACGGCGTAATCTTGATGGAAGCCGTTCCCGGCGAAGGCACGTTTGCAGCCGAACCTTTCGCTTTCATTAACGCTTTGGTAGTATCTTCAACCGTAGAGCCCGCGCCGCCCGGAATAGTCTATGTGGATGCGACTGATGCAAGCGACCCCAATGTAGCTGCCAACACCATCCTGACTACGGGCGAAGATCTGGTGGCCGGTGATCCGGGCACCGTAGGCAGCGGCTCTGATAATCTTTGGCGCCAACGAACAGGGTTCTCAAATGGAGGTAACATATTTGAGGCAGCCGGCGACTGGTCGGGTCCAAATCCAGAAGATTGTCCGCGCCTGGCGACGTCTGTCGAAGTACCGGAAGGCAAATACGAAGTGTACGCCTACATGTGGACCGCAGGTACTGCTATATGGAGTTTGAATGCTTCGTTGGAGGACAGTGAGGGCGAATTACCACTATATGTCTGCGGTGATCCCAATGGCGCAGCCACACTGGCCATGGAGGAAGATTTTGAGGAACCTGTGCCGCTCGTTACTGAGGCTGACCGTACGATGTGGCAAATACCCTTAGGCACCACTGACACTACAACAGTGATCACCGTCTATATCGACGATGATGCCAATCGCGGCGCAGCGGGTGATGGTGGTAATGCTCGTACATGGTACGACGGTATCGGCTATAAACTTGCGCCGGCTCCTGAAGGCCCGTCCACAGAAGGTCTGGTTGCATACTATTCACTTGAAGGCGACGTATTAGATGCTTCCGACAACATGCTCGACGGTATCATTATGGGCGACCCTGCTTTTGTCGAAGGCGTGGTTGGAATGGCAATAGACCTCGATGGTATCGATGACTATGTGGACTGTGGCACCAATGAAGAGCTCAACAACCTTAGCCAGAAAATGACCGTCGCAACATGGGTAAACATCAGGTCTATCACTACCGCCTGGATGGCTATCGCCGGCAAGGGCGAAACCGCCTGGAGGCTTGGTGTCAACAACGATACCACAAGCATTCACTTCGGATTCACAGGTGGTACACGCGGCTGGCAGGCTGCTAACTCAGTGACTGAGATACCGCTGGAGGAATGGCATCATGTTGCTGGAGTGTACGACAATGAAGTCGGAGCTACTATTTACGTCGATGGTGTTCCAGAGACAGTAAATCCCGACCTTGATGGAACTGCTACCAACGAAATGCCGTTCTTTTTAGGCGAGAATCCTGAAGCGGCCGGACGTTTCCTTGACGGCATGCTCGATGAGGTTATGATTTACGGCAGGGCATTGTCTGAAGAAGAGATTCTGTCTCTCGCAGGTAAATAGAACAGTTATACCGTCCTTGATTGAGGAAAAACTCAGTCTGGACGTGATAGAACATATTGCTTTATAACACTATTTCGGGGCCTATACTATTTAGTTTAGGCCCCGATTCTTTTGTACATCGTGTTTTTCCTGCCAAAAAAGCGAAATTTTCCCCTTGACTTTAGGGTAAAAAATTTGGTAAAAGATATTTTAGATAAACGTTGTGTCCTTTAAAAACGCATCAGTAGTTCATTTTGGACCCTTACATACAGGAGGAGATAGTAATCAAGTCGGTAAAATACTTACCCTGGGCAAACATAGTAAGTAAAAAAACGGAATATAAACGACAAGATATTATCTGTTGATGTGTTTAAAGTAGTTTGAAACAGACACACTCTAAAATCAAATTCGCACCTGTTCAAAACTACGCGTATTTTGGTGTGTGGCCGAAGTATGGACATCTTTTTTTAATTTTTTACTAAAGGAGGACTATTATGTGTAGGAAATTGACTTATCTAATTTCCTCTATAGTGTTACTGGGCTTGGCAACGAGTTCTGTATCAGTAGGCGCCTTGATACAGGATGACTTCGAAGCCGACACTTTGGATCTCAGCAAATGGCAAGTTCTTAGTGGTCCGGACGTGACTATCACTCAAGCCGATGGCCAGGTAATTTTTAATCGACCACAGGCTCAGCTGAGCTATCTTGTCACCACCGAACAATACGACCCGGCAGTAACTCCGCTGACCATCACAGGCTCGGCCGTTACAGATCCTGAGGGATTGGCCATCTGGACACGAGCGAGCAATATTGGCAATACAGCAGCCAGCGCGCAACATGTCCTTGACAGCGGAATTCGCATTCCACTTTGGCCGGCAGGCCAGGCTGGCGGGTGGTATGATGGGGAGATAATTGAAAAAACCGCCGGTACATGGCCATGGTCCGGATTGGCAACCGGCAATATGCCCGGCGAAGAAGCCTATGACTGGGACTTTGTGGTTACGGACGACGGTACAACGATTACTGCCACCTTTACGCAAAGCAGTGATCCGAATAACACCTTCACGTTAACCGCCGAAAGCACAACTGATTTTGACACTGATTACATCGCAATTACGGTAGTCAACGGCTATCTCAATGATATAACTATCACTGCTGAAGAACCGGAACCAAAGGCACAGTTCAGCTTAGGTGCTGTGGAGGATATCAGTATTGGTAACGGACCGCGATGGGGACCAGACTCAAACAGCAATGGCTCAGGTTTGGAAGCTCGCGATATTCTGGACAGACGCCATGTCTTTTTGATTAGCTACGATATCTCGGAACTCAATGGTTCCGTATCAAATGTGAGTCTCAACAATTTCAGTCACAACCTGCATGATGAAGTGAATGTTTACGGCGTTATCGAGGATTTGGATCTGCTTGAAGTTGAGTCTCTGACCTGGAACACTGCACCCGGCGTCCAGAATGATCCGACTCCGGAGCTTAATTCTCCTATCGCTCTGGATATGAACGACCTCACAGATGTATTATTAACATTTGTCGGGCCTGGAGAAGAAGGAATAAGATTTTCAACCGATACAAGCCAGGCATTAGCAGATTTTATCAACAGCGATACGGACGGAATTATTACTCTCCTGATTTCGGCCAGTGCAGCGAACAATCAGTTAATTGTTCGCTCAAGGGAACACTCAGCAGGTGGTACACTCCTCGAGGGTGAGCTACCAGTTTCGGTTGATCCCGGCACAGATGGTCTGGTTGCCTACTATCCACTCGAAGGCGATGCATTAGACAGTTCCGGCAACGGACTCGACGGTGTCATTATGGGCGACCCAAACTTTGTCGAAGGTGTTGTTGGAATGGCAATGGACCTCGATGGTGACGGTGACTACGTAGACTGCGGTAATGACCCGCTCATTGATACGATCAGTGAGATTACGGTCTCTACATGGTTAAATATCAGGACTATACCCAATGCGTGGACAGGTGCCGTCGTTAAGGGCGAAAACGCCTGGAGGCTTAGCAACGTGAATTTGGATCCGAGGTTTCACTTTGGTATCACTATCTGGAATGCCCCCGATACCGCTTCAGTCGATGGAACCACTGCGGTTGGCTTCGACGAATGGCATAACGTCACCGGAACGTTTGATGGTGCAAACATCAACGTTTATTTGGACGGAGTGCTTGACGCGAGCGCCCCCACTACTGAACCCATAGGCATAAGTACCACGAACATGTTTATTGGTGAGAACTCAGAATCACCAGGCCGCGCCTGGGATGGCCTTATTGATGAGGTTATGATTTACAACAGGGCTTTGTCCGAAGGTGAGGTTCTATACCTTGCCGGCGTCAGAACACCTGTTGATCCCGGCACCGATGGTCTGGTCGCATCCTATTCACTCGAAGGCGATGTATTAGATGCTTCCGACAACATGCTCGACGGTCTTATTATGGGCGACCCGAACTTCGTCGAAGGTGTGGTTGGAATGGCAATAGACCTCGATGGTATAGATGACTATGTTGACTGCGGAACCAACGAAGAACTCAACAGCCTTAGCGAGAAGATAACCGTCGCAACATGGGTAAACATCAGGTCGATAACAACTGCCTGGATGGCTATCGCCGGCAAGGGTGAAACCGCCTGGAGGCTTTCTGTCAACAACGATACCACAAGCATTCACTTCGGATTCACAGGTGGTACACGCGGCTGGCAGGCTGCGAACTCGGTAACTGAGATACCTTTGGAAGAATGGCATCATGTTGCTGGTGTGTACGACAATGAAGTCGGAGCCACTATTTACGTCGATAGTGTTGCAGAGACAGTAAATCCTGACCTCGATGGAACTGCTACCAACGAAATGCCGTTCTACTTAGGTGAGAATCCGGAATCGGCCGGACGTTTTCTTGACGGTATGCTCGATGAGGTCGTGATCTACGGCAGGGCTTTGTCCGAGGAAGAGATTCTGTATCTCGCAGGTAAATAGAGCAGTTCTACTGTCCTTGATTGAGGAAAACCTCGGTCTGGACGTGATAGACATATTGCTTAACAGCATTATTTCGGGGCCTATACTATTCAGTATAGGCCCCGTTTTTTTTCTGATATGCAATCAGACTGCTTTATTATTAATCACTTCAAGAACTCAGCATTGTTGGGATTCTGAACAGAGATTGACGTGTTGGATTTATAATAAATCTTGCACATTTGATTATAAAACTAACGCTTCATTTTAATTATTCGTTTTTTATAATAAAGGTGAAACAAAAATCATCCATCAGGGATTTAATAAGTAAAAAACTGAGAGTTTATTATTAGGGCTTTTAAAGATATTGTTTTGGAAGGAGATAACATGAAAAATCGAGTAATTAAGCTTCTGAAGTTATTGCCGGTAATTTCAATATACACGATAACATGCATTGCCATTGAAGTTACGAATGGACAATATTCAGGACAGCAAGCAACAGGAATTAAACAAGCCGTTTCTGTGAACAACCCTTTACAAAACGACAGGCCATCACCTGATACCAGTATTAGAATTATAATAAGGGGTGATGATATAGGTTTCTCAAATGCGGCCAACTTAGCCTGTATCAAAGCCTATAACGAAGGAATACTTACTACGACAGAAGTAATGGCAACATGTCCATGGTTTTTAGACGCCGCCAATTTATTACAGGAAACCCCCGGCCTTGATGTGGGTGTACATTTAACATTAACCAGCGAGTGGGACAATTACAAATGGGGCCCCATAACAAACGCTCCAAGCCTGGTTACAGAAGATGGGTACTTTCCGGCCAGTAATAACGGATTTCTACAACTGGATTATTCTCTGGAAGAGGTCGAATTGGAACTAAGGGCACAAATCGAACTAGCCCTAAAATATATACCGCATATTTCCCATTTATCCATTCATATGGGAGCCCCTACAGCCACGCCGGAATTAAACCAGATTGTACAATACTTGTCAGAAGAATATAATTTACCTGTAAGCCCGGTTGGAGTCAGGCAATGGTACGGTATGTGGGCAGTAGGCGCCGACCAAAAGGAAGATTATTTAGCAAATCTTCTCAGCAACCTTCAATCCGGTTTGTATGTTCTTGTCTGCCATCCCGCTTTAAATAATGAGGAATCATAAGCAATTCAAGGTTCCGGACACGATGCAAGTGAAAGAATGGCGGTTCACCGTGAAATAGTTACGAACGCCCTTACAAGCGACAGAATCAAACAAATTATTGAGGAGCGAGAAATACAACTGGTAAGTTACAGCGATACGTATGAGCCGGATGATCCGAATGACACGATTTAAAATACAACGATGTGCAGTAATTCAAATTAGCTGACTTTATTGGGCAAGGAAATCTACTGAGTATGCAGCTATGCTGCCTAATCCGCAGCCGCCAAAGGGCCCTGCATTGTCAACACCGACAATACGAAGTGTTCGGGATTCAAAAGGCGGATTTGCCTGAGTCAGGTCAAATCCCATCGCCATGAAGCCATGTGGATAGTTGCCACGATACTTAACAGGATACAGACGATGTTGTCTTTTGCCTTCCTCATCAACCAAATATACTTCAGGCAACTCGCCCCAACTCAAAAACTGTATGGATATATCAACATCCGGACCATCCGCAAGCGGGTTCGGACCCGACAACTGGTGGTCTACATAATGGCCCTTTGGCAATACCAGGAAAGTGCCGTCAGGTTTGTCTCCTGCAGATTGAATGGACACCGCAGGTCTTGGACGGTCCGGCCAGGGGAAATATTGCCAATCGCCTCCATCCGGATTGTATGAGCCGATGATTTGCCCCCGGCGAGTGTAACCAATATTCGGATTATCAAAAATCGCTACCATGGAATCATCATATTGCAGTTCAGGAATGGATACCTGTTTATTATTATTTGTAGAAATCCCAATCATTACTGTCACACCAACAACCAAACCTACTACTACCGCAGCGACTGAACGAAAAGTAGCCATAAGAACATTCTTTTTAATTGCAAGACGTAATGTGTCGATTCCAATAGCCGTTGCAGCAGATACTTTACCACCCGGAGAGGCAGTCAATGCAGCAAAAACAATTAAGGCCGGGAGGAAATAGGACCTTCCCATACCCTGATGTACCAACTGCCGCTTTAAAGAGCCTTTCGCATGACGAAACAGCATCCTTACACGCAGCGGAGTGCCACCCATAATCGAAGCAATCTGCGCATAAGACATTCCATCGATACAACGTAAGCTCAATACACCACGGTACTCGGCTTTAAGACTGCACATGGCGGCAAGCACAATGGCAATGCTTTCCTTTTTCATAAGATGATGCAGCGGACCCAAATCCGCGCTCACTGTTTCATAGAGAGCCATTATATCCCGGCTGGTTTTTTGTTCGATGCGTTTGTTGCCCTGAATTCTGTTATGGTGCTGGAGTTTACCGACAGCGGTTCTATATACCCACGCCCAAAAGGATTTT
>JASFMF010000050.1:0-8083 GCA_050117705.1 Phycisphaerales bacterium | reverse complement strand
TCAAGACCATGAGGAACTTAAAAACTTTTTGAATAAATATGTCAGGTATCGCAATAAACAAAATCAACAAAACTGAAACTTATTTAATGGAAACGGCACTAATTTGACGCTCAGGCTGACCAATTTTCTGGCTACACCCCAGACTAAGGCCCTCTATAAAAACCTGAATCATGATTTTCGCTGTGCGGCATTAATCATTGTTTGAGTTACCTGCGATAGTGAAACAATTTTTTGAGCTGCTCCACAGTCAATAGCTTCCTTAGGCATACCGTAAACAATGCAGGATGCTTCATCTTGTGCTATAGTGAAAGCGCCATTTTCTCGCATATTGAGCATACCCTTTGCACCATCATTTCCCATACCGGTTAAAATCGCTCCGATTGCATTAGCACCTGCGTACTTTGCTACTGAGTTAAATAAGACCTCGACGCTGGGTTTTTGATGGCAAACAGCAGGGCCGTCCTTTATTTCGACGTAATAGTTCGCTCCTGAGCGGTTGAGGAGCATATGATATCCACCCGGAGCAATTAGAACACGTCCCGGAATAACACGGTCTTTGTCCTCGGCCTCTTTGACGTTTACTTCACACTCATTGTTAAGGCGCTGGGCGAATGAGGTTGTAAAGTTAGCCGGCATATGTTGAACCACTACTGTTCCCGGAGCATTAAGAGGTAAAGCAGGCAATACACTTGATAAAGCCTGGACGCCGCCGGTTGAGGCTCCGATTGCAAAGATTTTATTAGTAGTTTCAGCCATATGCAGTCGAGTTGGGGTCCTATTCTCAACTCCTTGTGTCGCAGCACACTTCTCAATGCGGGCCTTTGAAGCGGCCTTTATCTTCTCAACAAGGTCGTTGCATGCCTCAGCGACGCTGTAAGCAGGCCCGGGTTTGCTTATAACTTCTACTGCACCGGCTGCAAGTGCCTCCATAGCTGTCTTGCCGCCTTTGGGCGTCAGAGAGCTGAGTATAATAACGGGCATTGGATGGGATTTCATCAGTTGTCTTAAAAATGTGATTCCGTCCATTCTGGGCATCTCGACATCAAGCGTCAGTACATCCGGATTTAATGATATGATTTTGTCCCGTGCAACAAAGGGATCGGGCGCGGTTCCCACAACCTCGATATTACTGTGTTTTCCCAATTGCTCGGTTAGTATTTTACGTACGATAGCAGAATCATCTACTATTAGAACTCTAATTTTTGTTCCAATGGAAATAGTCATACTTTGTCTCCCTATAAAAAGGTTAGCACGTTATACTGTTTATTGCCGCGCTGACCCAGTCCTTAAACTTCAGTAACATATCCGGACGTTCATTTTCATCAAGTTCCTCAAAAGCGTATTCGGTCTGATGGCAAAACTCAGACATCTGCTCGATACCGACCATTGACGACTCGCCTTTGATTTTGTGAAGAATCCGCTTAATAGTTCCGGAGTTTTCCTGGCGATTATTATTTGCTTCGTAGGATAACGCTGCCTGTTCAAGCTCTTCTATCATTGAGGTGGTCGATTCTATATAATCGCTTAATATATCCCCGATATCAGCAGGAATTTCTATTTCATTTGGGTCAGGTAGCTGACCGTTGTTTCTTATTCCAGAAAAATCTTTATTTTCCATAGTTTTTCTCCATTGCACGTTATTAATTATTAATAGTTAGCTTTGTGGCGATTAAATTGCCTTCAACGTTTAATATATTAATGCCCGGCTGCCCTGCGATATCATCCCATTTTGGTGAGTCGTCGCCGGTTTTAATGGTCGGAACGGTAAGGTCGAACACTTCCGCCGGTGAGGATGCAAGCATAGGGAGCAGTAATCCACAGGTAACGTTTGACAGCTCCTTGAGGGCATCGTAACAGGTTTCGTCATCAGCCTCCATCGTGGCACCTATGTTTTCAGCAAGGATTTCGCAGAAATCACGGCCTGCGAGTATTTGAATTGTTCCGCTTGTAGGGCCCGTAAAGCTTATTTCCGCTAATGCAATGTTTTCAGGCGCGTTTATTTCTTCTTCGAGAGGCATAATGGCTAAAAAAGCCATTGTTTCGAGCGCCTGCGACAGTGAATCGTTTAGCATATTTTCTGTTTCAATCATTTTTTATACTCCAACAGTTTTCATTATGACTTCCTTAAAATCTTCCGGCGTAAAGGGCTTGTGAAGATAAGCTTTTGCACCGTCGGCCAAAAGACCTTCGATGCGGGTTGTGCTGGATTCAGTGGAGACCACAACCACCGGAATTAATTTCGTAGCTTCGTTGCCTCTCATATGATATATCATTTCAATTCCGCCCATTTCCGGCATGTTTAAATCTGCAAGTACCAAATCTATTTTGGTCTCTTCAAGAACCTTCAGAGCTTTCGCCCCGTTTTCCGCCTCGACAATTTCATTGACATCCAAGTCAAGCATACTGATGATTCGCTTAATCGCTTTGCGAGTTAAAGAGGAATCATCAACAACAAGTATATTCATAGCCATATTATCTCTCCCATTAAAAACGATAGATTATGAATTTTATTAATCATAAACTTTTTTCGAGTCCGCTGCTTCTGACTGTAACATCTCCGGTCCCGATATTCATATACATATTACGGGCCGAGGAGCCGCCTACATCCTCGGCATCGACGAACATTCCGTTTTGCCATAGTATTTTTTTAATAGCCAGATGATTGCGTTTGCCGATATCGAATCCTTCCGGGCCACCCTGCATTGCCGCTCCGCCGGCGATTTTCACATCCATTCGTTTCTTTTTAACGCCCATCTCAGTCATTTGACTAAGCATAATCTCCATGCCTGTATCGGCAAACATCAACGGATTATCTTTGGATCGTGTGGTATCGGCTGTTGAACTCGGAAGCTGGTAATGTAGCATGCCACCGATTTTTTCAACCGGGTCATAAAGGCATACTGCTATACAGGAACCCAACGAATATGTTGTCAAAACAACATCCGGATCGTTCGATACCTTCATGTCTGATATATCAACAGTTATCCTCGTTTTTGACATTTCGCCCCCTATGTTTTAGCGTAGATCGTCGGCTGGACGTATCTGAACTTATGCTGGATACCGGTTAATGATTCTGAATGGCCGGTAAACAGAACGCCGCCGGGAGCCAGCACGTTCCAAAAGCGATTTACCAGACGCTCCTGGGTTGGCTTATCAAAGTATATCATCACGTTGCGGCAGAATATAAAGTCTATCCCACCGCTTGGATTTATCGGCCATTCTCCCATCAAATTCAGATATTTAAAAATTACAACATCTCTGAGTACTTTGCTGACTTCGAAGAGCTTTTGTTTTTCACTGACACTGGATTGCAAATATTTTTGTCTTTGCATCGGCGAAACCGGATCAACACGTTTTTTTTCATAGACACCCTTTCGAGCTGTCTCGAGTATTCTTGTCGAGATGTCCGTGCCTAACACTTTAACGTCCCATCGCCCTTGTCCATGAACGGCATCGAGTAAAGTGATAGCAATTGAATAAGGCTCTTCTCCAGACGAGCAACCAGCGCTCCATGCACGAATCTTAAATTGGTTTTTTTGTTGCTTTCGCTCCATCAGCGACGGTAGAAACTGTTTTTGCAGAAACTCGAAATGCTGATTCTCGCGAAAAAAACTTGTTACATTTGTACTGAGGGAATCGACAAGAATGGAAAACTCCTTTCCTGTTTTGTCTGCAAGAACATGTTTCATATAATCCTGGAATGTTTTGAATTGACTCTGACGCAGCCGCTTTGACAATCGGGCGCGTACGAGTTCTTTTTTATCGTCATTCAGGTTAATCCCACAGTGTTCATATACCAGCTTGCTGATTTGCTGGAAGTCTTTTTCTGACAAATTAAAATGTTGTACTGTTGCTGTTTCCATTATTAAACCCTAAAACTTCTTTTATATCTCTTGTGCTAATTCTATAATACCTGCCACGTCTATAATCAGGCTGACTCTGCCGTCTCCCATAATTGCTCCGCCGGAAATACCCGTTACTTTACCTAATCCCTCGCCAAGGCTTTTTATCACTACCTGTTGTTGACCTAACAGTTCATCCACAAGCAGGCAGCATTTTTGGCCGTCATCTTCTACGATAACCAATAGCGATTCAGTTGGGTCATCGGTGCTTGGGACAACGCCGAATAACCTATAAAGGCGAATTATCGGCATTAACTGGCCCTGAACCATAGCCATCTCACCGCGGTTATGTACTGATGATAGTGTGTCGGCACTTGGCCTCAGACTCCGTTCTATGGAATTTATTGGAATAATAAACCGATTATTGCCTACTCTGATAATCTGGCCATCGATTATTGCCAGGGTTAGTGGCATGCGTATTGTGAATATTGTACCTTTACCGGGAGTCGAATGAATGTCAATCCTGCCGTGCAGCGCCTCGACATTCTTTTTGACAACGTCCATACCCACACCGCGGCCGGATACACTTGTTACTTTCTCAGCAGTTGAAAAGCCGGCGTGGAAAATTAATTTAAATATCTCGTCGTCGTTTAGTTCCTGCTCGGGCGTAACAATGCCGTTATCGATGGCTTTTTTCAAAATGTTTTCTTTAATGAGACCTTTACCGTCGTCTTCGATTTCGATAACTATATTTCCCGACTCATGGAATGCCCGAAGCTCGATTTGTCCTTTTGGATTCTTTCCGGCTTCTTTACGTTTTTCGACCGGCTCGATTCCATGATCAATAGCGTTGCGAATCATATGCACAAGCGGATCAGCTATCTTGTCGACCACCGTGCGGTCAAGTTCTGTTTCATCGCCTGTTGTAACGAAATTTATCTCCTTAGCTGATTTACGTGAAAGATCACGGACCAGCCTGGCCATTTTCTGGAATACACCACCAATGGGAACCATCCGTATCGACATCGATAGTTGCTGGAGTTCACGAATGATTTTATTTTGATGAGCAACTTTACGACAGAGATTATGGTTGGTTATCTGTGTTGTGTTTACTTCTTCGCTAACCATCAGTTGAGCAACAACTAATTCTCCAACCATATTAACAAGGTTGTCAAGACGAGTAGTACTGACCTTTATTTTTTCATCACTGGTACGAGCCTGGGTTTGCGTGGTGGTATCCTGTGTTTTAGGCTCCTCCTTTTCAGGCTCCTCTTTTTCAGCCAAAATCTTGTCCAGTTTTTCATCCTGTTTCTGGGCCTCTGGACTTTCAAGAGTAGCGGCAAGATGTTGACCTTCTACGAGTCTTTTCAATTTTGCTAATAATGGTTGCAGTTGTTTGTGTGGTGTTACATCTTCGCCGATTTTTACTGATTGTTCTAAATCGGCAATCAGTTTTTTCATCATGTCGATTGATTCAAAAACCGCATCAATGTTTTCACCGACTAGATGCAGTTCACCCTTGCGTGCGAGGTCGAGTAAGTTTTCTGCTGAATGTGCAAGATGACCTATGTCTGTTAGATTCAGAAAAGCAGCCAGCCCTTTTATTGTATGGAATCCCCGAAATATCTGGTTAATTACCTCATTGTCTCCCGGCTTACTCTCAAGTTCCAGCAGTCCTGCCTCAGCAGATTCAATATGTTCATCGGCTTCGGTGACGAAATCGAGAATGAATGCTGCATCTGTCTCGTCGTCCGGTTTATTATCGAGTTCAGGTAATTTTGCTTCGACATCTTCCTCTGCTTCAGCTTCTGCTTCTTCCTTTACCTCAGTTTCGGCTTCTTCCTTCACTTCAGCCTCGGCTTCTTCCTTCACCTCAGCTTCGGCTTCTTCCTCTACTTCAGCTTTGGCTTCTTCCTTTACCTCAGCCTCGGCTTCTTCCTTCACCTCAGCTTCAGCTTCTTTCTCTACCTCAGCTTCTGCTTCCTCCTCTACCTCAACCTCGGCCTCTTCCTTTACCTCAACCTCGGCTTCTTCCTTTACCTCAACCTCGGCCTCTTCCTTTACCTCAGCTTCAGCCTCTTTCTCTACCTCAGCTTCTGCTTCCTCCTCTACCTCGGCTTCCGCCTCTTCCTTTACCTCAGATTCGGCTTCTTCCTCTACCCCGGCTTCGGCCTCTTCCTTTACTTCAGCTTCAGCGGGTTCCTGTGATGCAGTTTTAGTATCTTGGGATAAATTTGTTTCGGCTGACGTGGTTTCAGACGAAGCGACTTCCTTGCTGATTTCATCGCCTAAACCTTGAAGTGTCTGTACTGCCTGTGATATTATTTCGATTGATTTGGCGGTGTCTTCCGCTTCTTTCTGGAATATTTCCTGCAGAGCATCTGCTGCCTCTTGGGTGGTACCCTGGAACTGTTCGAGTATCTGAGCAGGACTTTCGCTTAGCTCGCTGATATTCTGCTTGATTTTATCGAGTATTTCCTGGAGGTTCTCAAGTTCAGACACATCTGTTGCGCTTAGCGTTTTTATTGCAGAAACTGCCTGTTCAATTAAACCTGTAAGTTTATCGGTCGTTTGCATCTTTATCTATATTTACCACCCCAGGAGTCTTGTGCTTTTACTACGTAGAAAGGAACCTATCTCAAAAACATAACGTATCATCCTAGAAATCCTTTCCGTTCCGTCATCACCGAATCCGGTGAGAGAGCTCTAATTTTTTCGCCCCGGGAACCCGATATTATTGCCACGCCAGTATTTTCGTTACTATTTCGACATTTAAGTATGGTTCATTTACTCAAAACTAACTAATATTTTCGGCTTTGTTTCACTACTCAACACAACTGTTATCTATGTTGTGGTTTCTGTCAGGACGGGTGTTTCCGCTGTTTTGCCGACAGTGGAAACGTCCTCGCTTGTGTTTAAGAGGGTCTGAAAGATGTCGAGTGCCGTTAATAAACCTACGGTTTTGCCCTGCTCGTCCACTACAGGCAAACAGCGCCCTCCAAATCGACACATATTCTCCATTATTTTTTCCAGTGGTGTGTTCGGTTTTATGGTACGAACAGGCCTGCTCATTACCCATTTAATTCTAATCTGGAGTGTTGCGTCATCCTGTAACCTGTGCCATTTTGCAAAAATTGGTTTTAAATATATACTCGTTGCTCCTGTGATATCGGACCTTGATACAATACCTTCAAGTGTTTCATCCTTACCTACCATTATATAACCGGTCTCGCGCTTCTGCATTTTTTTAAGAACTTGTTGTACGCTCTCGTCAGGATCCGCCCAGACCATGTTTTTTCGCATGATATCTTTAGCGCATGCCGCGAAAGAAACGCCCGTTTGACTTTTTATTCCATCCTTTGCTTTTACGGTTTCTCCCGGAAGAGTGGCGGGAGATTGAGTCATCTTTTTTATTGTTTTTGAGACTTCACCTTGTTCTGCCTCTGCGTTTTCTTCAGTTTCGGTCTCCGCTTCCTCTGTAGCTTCTGTTTCTTCAACACCTTCTGCTTCAGCTTCCCCTTTAGCTTCGGTTTCAGCTTCTTCTCCGCCTTCTGCTTCGGTTTCCTCTTTAGCTTCGGCCTTAGCTTCTCCGCCGCTTTCTGCTTCAGCTTCCTCTTTAGCTTCGGTCTCGGCTTCTTCTCCGCTTTCTGCTTCAGTTTCCTCTTTAGCTTTGGCTTCGGCTTCTTCGCCGCCTTCTGCTTCAGTTTCCTCTTTAGTTTCGGCCTCTACTTCTTCTCCGCTTTCTGCTTCAGCTTCCTCTTTAGCTTCAGCTTCTTCTCCGCCCTCTGCTTCAGCTTCCTCTTTGGTTTCGGCATCGGCTTCTTCGCCGCTTTCTGCTTCAGCCTCCTCTTTGGCTTCGGCATCGGCTTCTCCTTTAGCTTCTGCTTCTTCACCATCTTCTGCATCAGCTTCCTCTTTAGCTTCAGCCTCTTCGCCGCCTTCTGCTTCCTCTTTAGCTTCGGTCTCGGCTTCTTCTCCGCTTTCTGCTTCGGCTTCCTCTTTAGCTTCGGCATCGGCTTCTCCGCCACCTTCTGCTTCAGCTTCCTCTTTAGCTTCAGCCTCGGCTTCTTCTTTAGCTTCAGCTTCTTCTCCGCTTTCTGCTTCAGCTTCCTCTTTGGTTTCGGCCTCGGCTTCTCCGCCACCTTCTGCTTCAGCTTCCTCTTTGGTTTCGGCATCGGCTTCTTCGCCGCTTTCTGCTTCAGCCTCCTCTTTGGCTTCGGCATCGGCTTCTCCTTTAGCTT
>JASFMF010000049.1:0-8106 GCA_050117705.1 Phycisphaerales bacterium | reverse complement strand
GGTATTCAAATTTATATCTTTTTTAATCCTTTTTGCAAGGTCCAACAAAACAGAACGTTCCTTTGTCTTAGTCAAATAAATGTTTAACTTGCGCAATACAAATATCTCCTGCACAGGTACTGTTTCATCAGAAATAAAACTCGAGATACGAACATTTGTGGCCTTCTCAATGGCGTTGTAAATTTGTTCTATTGTAACCGCTCTGGCAGTAAGTGGACTAAACATCAAACCAAATCCTATTAATACAACCGCCGCCACCGCCACAGACGCGGCTATAGGCTTTAATTTTTTCGTTGAAACTTTTTGTCTTAAGGTAGTGACAAGACCGTTAACCGACCGACGCCGATTAACTCGCACTTTATCTCGGCGGCCTATCACTTCCACATTTATCGGAAAACCGGTGTAAAGGTTTTCAGGTTCTCTTTCCGTCTGGTTTTCAGTACTTTCATCCATCTGGGATATTGTCACTATCCCAGATTCGGCCATCTCGGCAATATCGTAGATGGTCCGGTGGAGTTTTTGCATTTTAGCTAAACACGTCGGACAGGAACGCAAATGGGATGCAAGAGATTCCCGAAACATAAGATACTGGTCATTTGTAGTGTCAAGACCCTTCGGCAAGACATAATCAAAAATATCAGTTGCTAAAACCGAATCACAGGAAAAACCCGTATGTTTGGCGTTTTTGGGCAAACTTTCGTAAAGCTTTTGTCGTTCCTCGAAAAGTAATTCTCGACAAACAGAGCACTTACATAAATGTTCCAAATCATCACCACTAATACCCCCAAAATTCATAGCTACAACTGACTTGGCCGTTGCTTCCATTTCTGAACATTCGATGGCATCATAAGAAGATTCTTCCGCAAATATTTGGCTTAATCGACGCAACTGTTTGGGACTTATATTCAATTTTCTGATTGCCTCTAAACTTTCGGAACACTGTCGGCAATTGTCTAAATGCACCGTTATCGGAGTTGGTACTCGAATTTGCAAAGCCGGATCTAACAAGCCAGGTATAAACGGCCTTACCGTCTTGCACGTCACACGTTTATCAAGGTACGCAAAATGAAGCTCCAGCATAGTTATAACAGCTCTACTGGCTTGTTCCTGTCTCGGCCCCGTCCCACCAACTTGTGATAATATAACTCGAAGCTGTTCTATCTGTTCATGGCAATGTTGACATTGCTCTACGTGGTCGAAGACAAATTCTGGAATCGGCTCCTGGTTCCCGCCATAGAGAAAATCGTAATAATATGGCTCAACCTGTTTGCATAAAAAGTGATGATTTTGAGCAATCATTGTTATTACCTCATTTTTCGACCAGGAACTCGCGCATTTTCTTCAGACCTGTCGAAATATATCTACTAACAGATGTACACTTTACACCCATTTTATCTGCCACTTCCTTAATACTATAATGGCCTTTATATCGCAAAGCAATCGCCTGAGACTCACTGTCTCGCAATCGCCCTTTTATCAGTGAGAACATCTTATCGAGTTCTTCTTCCTCACCTAATATAGCGTTTCCGAAACTGGTTTTGTTGACTGAATAATTTTGATGTTTATGATATTTGTGAATTTGAACCTGATATTTTTCCGTCCGCCGAGCAGCATCAACAACATCATTAGATATGGCTTTATAAAGATAACTTTTAATATTTCTCACATCTGCGGGTAAAGGTTTGTTGACTAAAGAAATAAAAAAATCCTGAAATATATCATCCGCCTGAGCTTTATTCTTAAGTTTGGAGCAGATCACCGCACGAATAAAATCACCGTATTCGGCAAAAACCTTGGTTGCAAGGCTTACATTATCTCTATATTCACTATCTGTGTTTATTGGCTCCACTTATCCTCAACCCGAAAGTGATAATTTAAGATAAATAAAAATGATATAATTGTCAATTCGTAACCGATATTCATCCAGTTTAACTTGCTACTCATTATACAACACTCGTTTATATATTGCAATTAAGGCCGCTATAACAAGGCAATTCCAATTACAAATAACAAGCGTTTAACCAAAGTCCCATTTCAATAAGCACTTTCCCTATAAATACTTAAGCATAGTAGAGGCAAATTAATTCTTAGTTTTTCCTTCTAAATATTGGTCACATAGAAGCCCAAATCACTAACAAATTGCGCTTTTATAGAAAAATCTCCTTTTATTCGTAATTTCACCTTATACTAACTCCGAGACTGTTAATTCCTCTCTTTAACTTAACCAAACGAAACCCTGTGATTGAATCTGAATGATGTCGAAAAATACGTTGCTTTCTTATTAATTCTGAAATTTTACGGATTAGTTGTTCCCGGGTGAAGGGGCAGACGCAATCCAGTTGTCAGGGTCATTGCCATAATCAGATGGTACTCTCCTTTTTAGCGATTGACCGGTGCCATCAGCCTCGACGGGCCAAAGGTCAACACCGCCGGGACAATCCTCAGGATGCGAGCCATCACTGAAACTTACCCTGTCAATGCGAACATCACTACCCATAGAAAGTTCCAAACGCTCGCCGGCATTACTCAAATTGCCTTCATAAAGACCATAAACAATATTATCAGCAGGAACTGATGGATAACGCCACATAAATGCCTCAGGATGCTTGACAACTAACAAATATCCGCCGGCAGGTATCGTAACAGGCATGCCTTCAGGGAACGCAAAATCAATACCATCAGTGAACTGCCATCCTTCAAGATTCACAGGCTCGGAACTAATGTTATAAAGCTCAACGTATTCATACTGCTCATTAGTATATGAGCCACCATCTGGCCAGGAGGGATTGTACATAATCTCATTAATCACTATCGGGCCGACCTTCGGCTCGGAATTGACTGAGCCGGGAGTATTCTCAGACATAGCAACGAAATTGTAATTGCCCGTGCTGGGCTTATAGTATCGGCCAAACGATACGCCAGTTTCAGATGCGCCGAAATCCTCTACCTGACGATAACCGGTCAATACACCATTTTCTGCTGAGCTTAGGTATACCCTTTCGCCATCTGCACTCAAGGCGAAGGATGAAGCAAGGCTCGGATTTCCAAAATGCCTGTCCTCATAGAAGACAATGTAACCATTTGCAGGAATAGTTGTACCTGCGGCAATTTGATATTTTGTCAAATTGGAGCCGCTGTCGCTGAGATACCAGCCGCCAATGTCGATGGAAGCGTTAGTCGTATTATGCAGCTCAATCCAGTCCGGACTGTTACCGGGAGAGTTAGCTAACAACTCATTAATAACAACAGCACCGGGATTGGGAATGATATTACTGTCGTCTTCACCTGGTGAGCCGCCTATATAGGCGCTTGCACGCCAGGAGTCTCCATCGTTCCAACTGTCAGAGGCGGTGTTAGCTGGGTCTATTATAGTTAGAGAGAAACCATCGCCATCGGCAACAGAACGCCAGCCATCCCTATAACTGAAATCTAAAATTGTTTGACCGATAGCGTCTTCAAGTCTGATACGCTCTCCTGCATTGTTGAGTCTGCCGGAGTACTGACCGGCAATATTAACGTTCTGGCCGTATTTAGCCTCGAAGGCGTCAATGTCCTGGACAACTACAATGTATTCGCCCGGAGCAAGTTCAAATCTCGGGAAGGTAAAATCAATCCCATTTGTGAATTTAACCAGATTCAGATTAATTGTCTCGGCTCCGATGTTTGTAAGCTCGATGTACTCTTCATATGGTTCGCCTGTATCATCCGGACCATATGGGTTATACATAATTTCCGTGATACGCAGATTATCCGCCACAGGGCCTATGGAAAAGGCAGCTTCGTTTAAGGCGCTCCAGACGCCGTTACTTAATACCCGCGCTTTGACTTGAGTACTTGCACCCAACGTGAAGGAGTCAACATACTCGATTGTACCCGGCGAAAAAATGTTCGCATCATTGATGATGGTTCTTTCACCGGCAACTAACTCAACAGAGATGAGAAAATCAGAGCTTGTGGTGGAGGTGTTCAAGCCGTGAATGGCCAGCAAATTGTCACCTTGCTGCAACTGGCTAAGGAAAGTGGCAATATTAATATTCTCAAAGTTCACGGCCTCAGCATCGCCATGGCTGGCGAGAGCGTTTGAGTTCCAGGCCGGCGTACCGGAGAAATTGCGTCGTGCCACTTCAAGGCCATTAAGATAAGCGATAAAACCGTCATCATAACGGATGTTCAGCGTCATATAGTTGAAGTTATCCAGGTCACCGGAAAAGGCAAAAGGTATGCGGATATAACAGCTTGTATTCGTTCCATACATACGGTCTCCGAGGTCAAGGCTGATTAAATCTTCATAGCCGGAGCTTCTTTCATAGCCAATACCACCCGGACCGCCGGTAGAAGATAACCAGGCCGAATCGTTGAAAGATATATCACTATTCCAATCATCGCTGACTGGACCGCTCGGCACAATTGCTCGCTTAGCAACATTCTCAGCTAAAATAACAGTGCCGGTTCTGTCTTCAAGCGAGGCGTGTGGCAAGCGCGGGTCGCTACCATCGAGAGTGTAATATATCGTACCGGCTGTGGCATCCATCGAAAACTGACCGGTCGCGGAAATCTCGCCGCCATGCTGATAAGAACCATTAACATTAAAGACCGGTGCGTCAATGTCTGGATACCAACCCCTGGCTCTGAACTGGTCCAGTACTACGTCACTTCGGTTTTGAAAGTATGTGCCTAACAGCCAGTCACGTTCGAGAAGCCAATGAGGATCGCGCATATATCGTATACGTGCAAATCTACCTATCTGGTTATCACCCCAGCGTGCCGACTCACCAACAACGGCCCTGTCAACATCGTCCAACCTTACCTGATACAACGCCGTCGCACCTCTCGGTGTAAGATCGCCATCGTTGAAGAAATACTTGTGCACATGGTCGGCAAACAGCAGGCGGTACTCGGCGTTTTGCATAAGCCTGTGATGAATTCGCGTAGGACCACCGGCGTTATCCCGGCCGGTTATGTTATCATAAAGGCTCTCCATCAAGTGCTCTCCATCCCAGTGATGAAACCGCCATAGACCGTTAGGGTCGCTGCTATTGTGCGTAGCATACCAGTTCTTATGACCCCAATCGTAATTTCCAACGAAGTAGTTGGGAATCACATAATCTATGAAATTAGGTATGTCGAGGTATTGCTGAATTAACTGATATTGCTCATTAGATTCCAGGCCTGACTCGGCTATACTGAGCATTTCGTTATAGCTGGTATTGGTACCATTAATAATCATGTTACGATTATGTTTAAGGCAATCGTAGTCATCCGAGTCACCACCATAGTACGAAGCAGCAAAGCGGTGGTCAGGCCTCTCGTGAAGGTTGTACAATCCCCAGTAAAGACCGTTTATATAAAGATGGATATGCCTGCCATGGTGACTATAGCCACCCAAAGCATTCTGAATGTCTGCAACGAACTGGTCTCTGGTGTATTGAGCGACATCCGGCTGATAAATCGGCCGGCCCGATATCCAAGGTCGGTTACCGGAATCGGTAACACCGCCGCCATAGTTCCAGGCATTTCCCAGGCGGGCATCTATAACGAGAGTATCGAAGACCTCCGTCGGAGAATTTTCAAATACCTTGTAATTAAGCTTTGCCGGCCCACCGGTAGGCGTCCCATCATCTGTAGTAGTCTTAAATCTGGGCCGCATTGAAAGCTTATCAGACTTCCATCTGTTAAGACTGGTACCTCCGCCGCTAACACCCCCCTGCATCGATAGGGCACAGTTGATTTGAAATTCCCCACCGGTGCCGGGATCGATAAACTCCATCGAAACCACACGCTCAGTACCATCCTGAGACTGATTAACATAGATACCCCTATTACCAAACCAGTCATCTCTATCCATTACTAAAGACACTGTCGGTATCGACTTCATATCATCCTTGATTGTGTCACTGTAAGCTTCAACAACTACAGGATCCATTTCATAATCGGGACCTGCATGTCCCCAGCCGCTAACAGGAAAACCATCAGGACGCTCCGGCTGCTCAATCACATCGTCTAAAAAGATATAAGTATGTGTATCGATGTTAGAAGGTTTCCATCCCACTCTGGTCGCCACCGCTCGTAAACATGTGGTTCCCTCGATGCGAATAGGGGCAGTATAAATCATACCATCCGGGGCCTGACTCAAAAGGTTATACGGCTCAGAACCATCAAGGGTATAAAATATTGTTGCACCTTCCGTTTCGGTGGCAAGCGTGACTGAAAAAGGCGCATCATAAAAACCACGGGTGTGACTGAACTGCACATCATCAATAAAACCTTCATATACAATAGCATTTTCATCTGCGGGACTGGGCGCGGCAAAAAATCGCCAGTCTTCACCGGCATCGGGGTAACGACCGTACGAAACATCAGCAGTCTGGGCACCAAAAACAACACTATCAATCAAGGTACTTCCATCGGAGTCAAATAAACCGATTTCCTCACCACCCCCATTGAGTTTGAAATTAGTATGCAGGCCGGCGTCGGCAACATTATTATCCGCCCATATCAGTAGATAACCACCAGGAGAAACAATGGTTGCATCGGGTATCCGCCATTTAGTCGGATTTGCCGGCTCATCCGTCAGATACATACCACCCGCGTCAATAGCTTCAGTGCCATAATTATATAGTTCGACCCAGTCATCATACTGACTTTGAGGGTCTTGATTAACACTACCATTAGAAGCAAGCAACTCGTTTATTACCAAAGAGTGTTGAGCCTGCACAGCATTTGATAACACTATTGCTAAGACAAAAGCAAGTAATGAAAATTTCATAAATTTAGGCATCTTCGCTGTTCCCTTCCTCGCCTGTGAGCGCATTTTAATATCAGAAATTCCCTTGCTGACATATTCTAACATATAAAGACCTGCAAAGTCAATATCCTATGGCTTAAGATGACTCCATTAAGAACTCTACAACAAACTCGTATCCATTTACAAAAGTTTCTACGAACATCTGTGCATGGGGTTCGGAACTTACTCACCGGGTGAAGGGGCGGATGCGTTCCAATTGTCAGGGTCATTACCGTAATCTGAAGTAACCTTGCGTGTCAGTGAGCTGCCGCCTCCATCGGCTTCAACAGGCCAAAGATCAACACCACCCGGACAATTCTCAGGATGTGAGCCGTCACTGAAACTTACCCTGTCAACGCGAATATCACCAACCATAGAAAGCTCAAGCCTTTCACCGGCATTGCTCAAATTGCCATCATAAGGACCATAAACAATATCAACAGGAACTGCCGGATAACTCAACATAAAAGCTTCCGGATGCTTTACTACCAACAAATATCCGCCGGCAGGTACAGTTACACCATCAGGGAACGTAAAATCAATACCATCAGTAAACCGCCAGCCTCCCAGATTTACAGTTCCAGCACTGATGTTATGTAACTCAACATATTCACTCTGTTCATCAGGCAAAGGCGGATTGTACATAATCTCATTGATGACTATCGGGCCGACCTTCGGATACGAATTAGCTGAGCCGGGAGTATTTTCAGACATAGCAACGAAATTGTAATTACCGGTACTCTGTTTGTAATATCGGCCAAACGACACACCAGTCTCCGAAGCGCCGAAATCCTCTTCCTGACGATAACCGGTCAATACACCATTCTGTGCAGAGCTTAGATACACCCGTTCGCCATCTCCACTTAAGGCGAAAGATGTAGCAAGACCTGGATTGCCAAAATGCTGGTCTTCATAAAAGACAATATATCCATTAGGATGGATAACCGTACCGACAGGAATTTCGTATTTCGTCAGATTCAAGCCGCTATCGCTAAGATACCAGCCGCTAATATCGATTGCTGCATCGGTCGTATTATACAGCTCAATCCAGTCAGGACTATTGCCGGGTGAGTTAGCTAACAGTTCGTTAATAACTACAGCACCGGGAACAGGAATAAATTCGCTGTCATCTGCACCGGGTGAGCCATCAGCGTATGCACTTGCACGCCAGGAATCCTTTCGGTCCCAATTATCCAGCTCTGTATTAACAGGGTCAATTAAAGTTAGGGAGAAACCTTCACCATCTGTAATATCATACCAGCCATCCTCATAATTGTATTCCAGAATTGTGCTATTGGTATAGTCTTCCAGTTTTATCCTTT
>JASFMF010000048.1:0-8126 GCA_050117705.1 Phycisphaerales bacterium | reverse complement strand
GTCCCTCGTCCATCATCTATCATCCCTCGTGTTGTAGCGGAGCGGAGCTGTAAGTCCGGCTTTAGACGGAGCCTTCCTTGGACGGAGCCTTCAGTAGAAATACTCATCTCACGGACATTAATTTGGATTTCTTTTGATTTTTGCCCAAAATATGGTATAATACCCACTGTTAGTCAGGAGACTAACGAAAGCGGAGAACCGCACGTTTTCGTATCAGCAGATACACACCAAAAAACCTATAATATTTAGTCTTGTGTTAATTATGCATTGCCTATCATTAATCATCAGTCTTCTGTCTTCCAACCTCTGTTTTCTGTCTTCTGTATTCTGTCTCCTGCCCTTTACAATTGTAAAGAATGTTCGACAAATCAGACTTTTTATGCAAAACAAAGCCAAAGATAAACGAAATAGGCAAAATGGGTAAAATAAAGTCAAATATTAAAATGGTTAATCGCATTTATTGCATACTTGACAGTCTTGGAAAAATGCTTATCATCGGCGAAAAACAAGAACTATCAATATTAAGAGGACAAAACTATGGCATACACAATAGGCTTGGATTTCGGGACTAACTCCGTAAGGTCATTGTTGGTGGATGTTACAAACGGCAATGAACTGGGAACATTTATATACGAATACGAAACCGGCGAAGCTGGTATTATTCTCGACCCTGCCGACCACAATCTGGCAAGGCAAAACCCGGCGGATTATTTGAAAGGCGTCGAGGTTACCATCAAAAAAGCAATAACTCAGGCGAAAAAGGCGGATAAGAACTTTGACATCAGCAAGGTTATTGGCATCGGCGTCGATACTACAGGCTCTACACCAATACCCGTCGACAAAAACGGCACGCCTTTGAGTATGCTTGACGAATTCAAGGGTAATCCAAACGCCAACGCGTGGCTTTGGAAAGACCACACAGGTCATGCAGAGGCGGCGGAAATAACCGAACTGGCAAAAAAAGAACACCCCGAATATCTTGCCAAATGCGGCGGAACGTATTCATCCGAATGGTTCTTCAGCAAGGTTTTACATTGCCTGCGAACAGACTCAAAGGTCTTCGATGCGGCCTACACATGGGCCGAACATGCCGACTGGCTGCCGGCGGTACTCACGGGAACACAGGCGCCGGACAAGCTAAAACGCTGCCGGTGTGCCGCCGGTCATAAGGCCATGTTCAACGATTCCTGGGGAGGATACCCCGATGCAGAATTTCTGTCCAAACTTGACCCTAAATTAGGAAAACTACGCCAGACTCTTAGCGATACAACTTACACAGTGGACGTCGAGGCCGGAAAACTTACCGAGGATTGGGCTCAAAAGCTTGGATTACCCGCCGGTATTCCCGTAGCAGTAGGGGCCTTCGATGCCCATTTAGGCGCGGTTGGCTCAGGAATCGCTCCCGGCAAATTAGTGAAAATAATCGGCACCAGCACCTGTGATATGCTTGTGGCCGAGTCGAGCCAGGATTTAGCTGATGTTCCCGGAATATGCGGCATCGTAGTTGGGTCTATTTTGCCCGGTTTCTTCGGCCTTGAGGCGGGTCAATCCGCAGTCGGTGATATTTTCAACTGGTTCGTAAATTATATCCAGCCTGGCGGAGCAAAAGCCGGCTCGCACGAAGCCCTTACTGAAAAAGCGGCAAAACTCAAACCGGGCCAGTCAGGACTATTAGCTTTGGACTGGAACAACGGCAACAGAACAATTCTTGTTGACCAGAGATTGACCGGCCTGTTATTGGGACAGACTTTACACACAAAGCCGGAAGAAATTTACAGGGCATTAATCGAATCAACTGCTTTCGGAGCGCTGGCTATTATTAACAGATTCGAAGAATACAACGTTAAAGTCTCAGAGGTCATTAACTGCGGCGGAATTGCCGAGAAAAATCCTACGCTTATGCAGATTTACGCCGATGTCACCGGCAGAGAGATGAAAGTATCGCGTTCCGCTCAGAGTTGTGCTCTCGGCTCCTGTATCGCCGGTGCGGTGGTGGCGGGCAAAAGCGCAGGCGGTTTCGATAGCTTTGCTGATGCCCAGGCCGCCATGTGCGGAATTAAAGATACTACATACAAACCGATACCTGAGAATCACAAGGTCTATCAGCATTTGTATACTCTTTACAAACAACTACATGATTCTTTTGGTTTGCAGGATTGGTCGGGCAAAATGGCAAATGTCATGAAGGAATTGTTGAGTATCAAAGATAGTGTGTGATTAATAATTAATCTAAGGATTTATTGTGCACGAAGATTTAAGAAAAGCCGTTTGCGAAGCGAATATTGAGCTTCAAACACAGAAGCTCGTTATTTACAGCTGGGGCAACGTCAGCGGCATAGACCGCAAGAATAATGTGGTGGCAATTAAACCCAGCGGCGTGAAATACGATGAGCTGACACCTGGCAAAATAGTATTGCTTGATTTGGACGGCAATATTGTCGAAGGGAATTTGAGGCCTTCATCAGATACGCCTACACATCTTGAACTTTACAGAAATTTCGAAGCCGTCGGCGGTATATGCCATACCCATTCCACTATGGCAACAACCTGGGCACAGGCCTGTATGGAAATTCCCTGCTTTGGTACTACCGCCGCCGATTATTTCTATGGCTCGATACCTGTTACTGAGTTAATGACCAAAGAAGCGATAAAAGATGATTACGAACTTAATACAGGTAAGGTTATCGTTAAAAGGTTTGCCAACATAGACCCAATGAGTATCCCTGCGGTACTTGTAGCCAATCATGGCCCTTTTACCTGGGGCAAAGGACCTGCAGAAGCTGTCGAAGCTGCTGTGATATTAGAACAAACGGCTAAAATGGCTCTGGGTACTAAAATTATAAATCCAAAGCAGGGATCGATTAGTAAGGCACTTCTCGATAAACATTATTTCCGCAAACACGGCAAGGACGCCTATTACGGGCAGGAATAGTAAGATAATAATATAGATTGTTGACTCAGTTAAAGGCAGCCTGTTCTGTAAGATGTCTTTTAATAGTCTCTGAAACCTCTCATCCATACAGGCCAGTCAGTCCCCTGGACATCCCCGGCTAAGGTCCAGGGACCCGACGTGTCAAATGATTTATGCCACTTTAGAGTCCATAGCTCCTTAAGACCAACTTTTCGCGTAGAGAAATCCAGGAATACACAGCCAACAAATCCATCATGCCTGTTTATGCAGCACCGTGCCATATTATTGCCGGTCCAAGCAGCAAACTCATCTTGTTCAGGTGCATGGGTATCCAAGGGCCAAAGATCAAAACGCAAAGAATCCAACATCAAGGGTACATTAGCTACACCCGGCTCATTAGAGTTACGAAATCCATCTTCTGCAGATACACCCCCCTCATACGAACCACTAACAGGTATATTTAAAACATAACCGTTAAGACCGTAACTTCCGGCTATACCGTTCGTACCGGCACTATACCCTCCCTCGTTATTTCTATAAATACCCCAGGCATTGTAAATATTCAACGTGGGCACGGTAACACCATCTTCGTCGGTGTTAGGTTTCTTGGCCGTCGGGCAAAACCACGTTTCATTGTTCTTCCAGTCTTTAATATCTTTATCAAGCTGCCAAGGCCAATAATACCCGGTGGCACCTATACCCGTCCAGAATTTGCCATCGTTGGCTTCTGTGTACAATGCACAGAACAGACCCCACTGCCTCAAATTAGCGATGCACCCTATTGTTCTGGCCTGCTCTTTCACTCTCGCTAAAGCCGGCATCAGTATCGCCATTAACAATGCGATAATGGCAATTACAACTAAAAGCTCTATCAGAGTAAAACCTTTTCTTGAATACATAATAGACTCCCTGCTTCTAATCTAAATGTCTTAATATAATTTGTCCCACGTAGAACGCGGAAAATTCAATGTTTTGCTATTATACTCAATTATCAGGAAAAAAGCAACCTTTTTAGATAAAATCTTTAACTTATTTCGTTTTTTTGGCTACATAACCAGCCGATGGGGATTATGACTCATTGAAGCTTATGCTCTGATGGTTTCAGGCCTTTTTTATACCCACCGAAACCTATCGGATTTGGTCTATATTCACCGATTAAATCGACCCTGCTTTTAGCCGGAATCTTATCTTCCATTTCCATCGCCCAGTAACAAGCGTTTACAAAAAGTCGCCGGAAACCTTCGCTCTTAAGGTCGCCTCCATGCCCCATTGTGGTTGTAAAAACTCGAGCGGTCTTTCCTTTTTCACCTGTGTAAGTCTTAGTCCAGGCTACAGATACAAGTTTTTTATCCGGATTCGGTTTATCTTCAGGCTTCATACCTAAGAGTACCTGCCCCATAATCAGCGGTTTGCTGTCACCGGTTAACGTTGTTATGCCATAGACATCGGACGGCCCCCAAATATCATCAATACCTTTAACGATAGGATGATTTTCCATCCCTTTGGCGATTAGCCCTCGCGTGCTTTCTTTTTGATGTTGGCCGTAGTGATTAATCCAGGTTTCGCCCAAAACCTGACGTCCGTAGCCGCCGTCGAACTGTTTATCTCGAAAACTGTATTTGGCATAGGGACTGTTTTTATTTTTTTGGTATCTGAACGCGTGCGTCGATGTCCTCAATCCTACTATGGGCTTGCCTGAATTGGTGTAGTCGATAATATATTTCATCTGCTCATCGGGAAGTTCGCGAAAACGAACAAAAAGCACCATCAAGCCGGCTTTTCTCAAAACCTCGAGGCCGGGGATATTATCAACAGTGACCGGGTCAATCTCTCCGGTTTCTTTGTTTATCGCAAACAAAACCGTACACTTGAAACCGTGATGAACAGCTAAAATCTTGGCAAGCTGGGGCATCGATTCTTCAGAACGATATTCCTCATCGCCGGTGACAAAAACAATATGTCTGCCTTTTCCCGGGTGTTTGTTGCCTTTGAAAACAACACCGGGTTCGGCATTAACTACTCCGGCAAATAAAAAAATCGATATCACAAATAATATATAGAGTTTGGAGACAGATTTAGTCTTATTCATATCGATATCCTTACATAATCATCACCACATTCCCATAAAATATAATAAATCTCTTTTTTGTGAAACGTGAATTAATTTTGCGCTTCACTCGTTTGAGTATCGAGAGTAACCGACTGGGCACCCGGCGATAAGATACCTCTGCGCTCAAGCAGCGAACCTTCTAATCTGTAAAGAGAGATTAAAGCCTTAAGATAATTGGTGAATGCTTCTATTTCAGCAATCTGACTGGCGAGAAGGTCCCGTTGAGCCTGGGCAACCAATAACGAGGTAGATTTGCCGACCCTGAATTTTTCAGTTTCAGAGCGGAGCTTTTCCTCCTGAAAATTTCGCGTGGCGGCGGTTGCGGCAATCTGTTCACGAGTCCGGGTTACCTCAATGTAAGCAGAACGAACGTCAACGTGGACAAGCTGGATAAGGTTATCTAATGCTTTGTGTTGTTGTTGCCTGCTCATAACGGCACGTTGATACCCTGCACGAGCGGCCCGGTTGGCCGGAGGATATGCAAATGACAAGCCAAAGCTTACATCGTAGCTGTCACCATCTATATTGCTCGTGGACCTGTTAAAGCTGTCCGCATAACCTGTCTTGCCAAAGTTAATAAAAGCATCCATTTTAGGCAGCATACCATTTTTGGTTCTCACCACCTCTAAATCGCCGCGCTTGACCTGAAGACGAGCCTGATTTAAGTCCGGGCGCATCTTCAAAGCAACCTGAACATGTTGTTCGACATCATCGATTTCAATACTCGGTAACGATGTGCGGTATTGAAGGGTAATTTCCCGGTCCCAGTTGATGTTCGGAGTGGGATTCAATAACCGAAGCAGATTCAAACGTTCTTGAGCAAGATTACTGCGTGCATTTATGAGGTTTTCGCGTCTAAGTGCAACCTCGGCCTGCGAAGCGGCCAATTCAATTTCAGCAAGACCTCCAATTTTGATTCTCTCCTGAGCTTCGTTTAACTGCTTTTCAGCAAGGTTAAGCGAATCGGTATATATTTCAATTTGCCTCTGAGCCAAAGCATAATCCCAAAATTTAGATTCGACGTCCTCCAGAAGAATCTCGGTAAAACCGCGCAGCTCATATTCTGATATAAGCGTATCGATTCTGGCTTGATGTACACGTGCCATATTGGCGCGAATGTCCATCCCTTGCAGAAGCGCCTGAGTAACGCTGACTCCAAGACGATTCGAAGTAAATGTATCACTATACAAAGATGAATCGGTATAACTTGAGCTGCCCTGGAGTTCAAGCGTGGTTCCGGTCGGAAAAAGCTTGCTCAACGAAATTGAGCCTGTGATGTTGTCTACAGTTTGGCTTTCCGTACTGGAACCGGCCCGGGACAATCTGTCGGACACAGACCTTCGTGGAGATATTTCGGCATTAAGCAGCGGCTCAAATTCCGCAAGCTCATCTTCTTCGAATGTACGGGTTATGTCAGGGTTCATTTTTTCGACAATAAGCGACCGATTATTTTCCATCGCAAGAAGAACCGCTGTTTCAATATCTATTTTAAGAGGGTTTGCGTTTGCAGATTCATTTCCGGATGGCTCCGGCTGTAGATTTGGAGCAGTTTGTTTGGCTTCGTTCTGTTCATCATTCAAATTTAATTCGCCGGCGGATGTTAAACACGCAGATGACAGGATAACTGCCACAATCAAGATAACACCGCAAAATACGGATGTTAAATTCTCATTGAACATAAACACTTCCTCAAAAACAGTATGTTACATATCACTTCCGCTGCCGGACATTTTGCCGGGGCTGCGGCGTTCAAAAATCGAGTAAATGACGGGAACAAATATGAGTGTGATGAATGTCGAGCTAAGCAAGCCGCCTATGACAACTCTGGCCATTGGAGCCTGGGCCTCACCGCCTTCACCGAGACCGAGGGCCAAAGGCAGCAAACCGATAACGGTTGTAGCGGCAGTCATAAGAATCGGCCTCAAGCGTCTCCGGCCGGCTTCTTCTATGGCTTCGCGTATAGGCATCGAGGCTTTGCGACGCAGAAGGTTGGTGTGGTCAACCAAGAGAATAGCGTTGTTGACCACGATTCCGCCAAGCATAATACTGCCGATAAAGGACTGAATGTTAAAAGTTGTACCCGTCAAGAAAAGCATGAGAATAACACCTATTGCCGCCAGCGGCACCGAAAACATTACCACGAAGGGGTCACGTAAAGATTCATACTGACAAGCCATCACCATATAAACCAATACCAGTGCCAGGATACAGCTTAGTGATAGTTCACGAAACGATTTTTGCTGCTCTTCATAATCGCCACCAAACGCAATGGTAAAGTCCCGCGGAACAGGGATAGTTCGCAATAGCTCACGAATGTCAGAGAGAATCGAACTCATGTCCCTGCCGCTGATGTCGGCTGAGACGGTAACGATACGTTCCTGGTCTTTTCGTTCAATAGCCACAGGACCGTGACGAGGACCTACATCTACAACATTCTTTAAAACAACAGGCTCATTGTCGGAGTTTGTTATGGTCAGTTCGAGGATGTCACTTAAATTCATTTTCTCGGCTTCCCTGAGCTTGACCAGGATTGTAAACTCATCGCCGGCCTGGCGATAGTAACCCGCCCTCGTACCTGACAGGATAGTTTGAAGGGCATTGGCGATTTTCGAGACGGTCAGCTTCATATCGGCGGCTTTCTGGCGGTCTATCAAGATAAGCTCTTCCGGGTTTCCGGATTCCCGGCTGATTTGTACATCCGTGATTCCCTCAACCGACTCTACGAGCTCTTTGACCTGCAAAGCTAAAGTGTCCGCCGTTTCCAGCTCATGACCTCTTATCTCGACCTGAACTCTGTCACCTCCCATTGTTCCCATACGAAGTAAAAACAGTCCCTGGCCCACGCGGGTTCGAACAATCATTCCCGGAATATTGCTTAACTTACGCCTAAGCTCATCGGCAATCTGCTCACTTGACCTTGTACGCTCAGATTGAGGTTTCAGCGATATACGCAAACTACCCGTGTGTCCGCCGGATCCGCGCCATCTGGAACCGCCTACGCTTGTAACCACATTGTCAATTTCAGGTACGGATTCTGCGACTATTCCTTCAATGACTTTAAACTTCTCATCCATCAAATCCAAACGAGTTCCGACCTGCATCTCG
>JASFMF010000047.1:0-8241 GCA_050117705.1 Phycisphaerales bacterium | reverse complement strand
CGACCAGGGAGGACTATACTACGGCGAAAAAGGCACAATACTCGCCCCGCACATGGGAGGGCCAAGACTGATACCCGATTCGAAAATGAGGGGCTTCAAGAAACCTGAGCCGTTTTTAGGCAGGGGAATTAATCATTACCAGGAATGGATACGAGGCTGTAAAGGCGGCCCGAAGCCCTCGGCCAACTTCGATTATTCCGGGCCTTTGACTGAAACTATCCTGCTGGGTAACGTTGCAGCGCTGGCGGGCAAAAAGCTGTACTGGGACGGACCGAACCTTAAAATCACCAACATACCGGACGCCAATAAACACCTTAAACGAGAATATCGCGAAGGATGGAAATTGTAATATATTATTTTTCCGGAAAGTAACGTCTTACTTAGTAGGAGAATAAAGAAATGAACAAAAAGACACGGCTCGTGATTGCAACAGTTGCGTTTATTTTATGCGTATGCTGTTTAACCACTGCAAACGCAGCCCCCAACTGGAAACTGGGTACCCAGGCGTATACTTTCAATCGCTTCACGTTTTATGAGGCTGTCGATAAAACCAAATCGCTTGGCCTGTGTTATATAGAGGCTTATCCGGGCCAGCAACTAAGCAAGGAAAAACCCAATATCAGAGTCGACCATAATATGTCCTCACAGGACAAGAAGGAAATGCTGCAAAAACTTCGTGAGGTAGGAATTAAGCTTGTCAACTACGGTGTTGTGAGTTTGCCGAATAATGAGGATGAATGCCGAAAGGTCTTCAATTTCGCAAAGGAGATGGGCATTGAGACGATTGTATCGGAGCCGCCGGAAGATGCATTCGACCTTATAGAAAAATTATGTGAAGAATACAATATCAACGTTGCCATTCATAATCATCCCAAACCCTCACATTACTGGAACCCCGATACTGTGCTCAAGGTCTGCGAGGGACGAAGCAAACGAATCGGAGCCTGCGCGGACACGGGGCACTGGATGCGTTCGGGTGTTAATCCGGTCGAAGCTCTGAAGAAACTCGAAGGACGTATTATCAGCCTGCACTTTAAAGATTTAAACGAGTTCGGCAATCGCAGGGCACACGATGTGATATGGGGCACTGGAGCCGCTGATGCCAAGGCTATATTGTCCGAACTTAGCCGACAAAATTTCAAAGGTGTATTCTCAATAGAATACGAGCACAACTGGCTAAACTCTGTACCCGAAATTGCAGGGTGTGTTTCCTATTTTGAGATGACCGCCGCCGAATTAAGCCAAACTGACTGGAAATGGATATTCAATGGCAAAGACCTTAGCGGCTGGGACGGCGACGAGCGCCTGTGGTCGGTTAAGGACGGTGTTATTCAGGGTCAAACCACAATTGCAAAGCCAGCACTCGGCAATACATTCCTTATCTGGCGCGGCGGTAAGCCAGAAGACTTCGAGTTGAAGCTCAAATTCCGTATCCGTAACGGAAACTCCGGCGTGCAGTACCGCAGCAAGGAAGTTGAAAAATGGGGCGTCAGCGGCTATCAGGCAGAGGTCGAAAACAATCCAGGCAAGGTCGGATTTCTCTACCATGAGAAGGGGCGGGGATGGCTGGTCAATGTCGGTGACATGATGGTCATTGACGAAGAAGGTCACAAGAATGTTATCAGCAAGGTAGCTGATAAAAATGAGCTTATCAAGGCCGGCTATTATAAGGAAAAGGACTGGAACGAATATAGAATCATAGCACAGGGCAACCATCTGATACATTACATCAACGGCTATCAGACAATTGAACTGGTTGACAATGACCGGCTGACAAATCCTAATGATACAGAAGATCGCAGAGGTGCGGCAAAGAAAGGGGTATTAGCACTTCAAATCCATACAGGGCCGCCGATGCTCGTTGAATTTAAGGACATTCGTATCAAAGAGCTAAAACCAAAATATGGTGACGCGGTCGTTCTGTTCAACGGAAAGGACCTTAGCAACTGGATGGTCAAAGGCGACAAGGAACAAAGTAAATGGGTTGTCGGCACCGCCGAGATGTCGTCTAAAAATCAACAAATGTTAGTGAATAAAGGCGGCATCGGTGAAATGATAAATATTGCCGCCGAGCACGGCGACAGCATCGATATATACTCCAAAGAAAAGTTCGGTGACTGCCTAATCGAATTGCAGCTAATGGTGCCGAAAGGTTCTAATTCCGGTGTTTACGTTATGGGTGAATACGAGATTCAGGTGCTGGACAGCTGGGAAAGGATAAAAATGGGTATGGGCGATATGGGTGCGATTTATGGCGCCTCACCGCCATCTATAAATGCCTGTAAGAGACCGGGGCAATGGCAAAAGTATGTCATAGAATTTCGAGGGCCCGGGTTCGACGCCAATGGTAGAAAAATCAGCAATGCCAAATTTATCAAGGTCGAACTCAATGGCCAGATAATACATGAGAATCTCGAGATGACGAAAGGTTCTACAGGCGGTGCTTTAGTTGGCAAAGAAGCACCGACCGGACCGCTTATGTTTCAGGGTAACCACGGGCCCGTGGCCTATAGAAATATAATTGTAAAACCTTTGGTCAAGTAACTGTATATCGCCGCTGAAAAATGGAAATATATGAACTTGTTCGTCTTTATGTTTCCATAAAGATTCGAGACGATAAGTATCCGGTTACGACAAAGCAGCTTGTGGCTGAATCATTGACAGTGACCGATGGCAATGTTAGATTACGCGACAATATTAAATTCAGTAAATAATTTAGTTTGTTAAATTTATGGAGTTGAAAGAAACACAATGAACAATCAAGAAACTAACAACAAAATGGACAGGCGCAGCTTTCTGCGTTCGACGGCAGCGGCCGGGGCGGGTCTGGCTTTTTCACCAATGGTTTTCGGACAAACAAGCAGCAGGAAAGCAGATGATATACACGTGGCCTTGCTCGGCGCCGGCGCCCAGGGACAAGTTCTTATGAACGCCTGCCGAAATATACCGGGCATTCGCTTCAAGGCGGTCTGCGATATCTGGACAGCTTATAATCAAAAACGAGTCTCACGAATGCTTAAGGCTTATAAGCATGTGCATAATGCTTACGTGGATTACAAGGAGATGCTCGACAAGGAAAAGGACCTTGATGCAGTAATTATTGCCACGCCTGATTTCTGGCACTCCGAACACGCGGTTGCCTGCTTAGAAGCCGGCCTTAATGTATATTGCGAAAAAGAGATGTCCAATACGCTCGAAGGCGCTAAAAAGATGGTCGAGGCCACAAAGAAAAGCGGCAAGCTCTTGCAGATAGGTCATCAGCGCCGCAGTAATCCACGATATAGACATGCTTATGACAAGCTGGTCAAAGAAGCGAACTTGTTAGGTAAAATCACCTGCATCAACGGCCAATGGAACCGCAGCAAGGCTGCCTGTGAAGATTTGGGCTGGCCAAAAAGAGCGGCCATCGGCCAGGCAACACTGGAAAAATACGGTTTTGAATCGATGCAGCAATTCAGAAACTGGCGTTGGTATAAGGGACTCGGCGGCGGCCCGATTGTTGATCTGGGTTCACATCAAATAGATATTTACAGCTGGTTCGTCGGCGCAAATCCAAAATCCGTAATGGCCAGCGGTGGCATCGATTACTGGAAGGGCCACGACTGGTATGACAACGTTATGGTTATTTACGAGTACGAAGTTGGCGACCGAACCGTCAGAGCATTTTATCAGACAATCACTTCTAACAGCAGCAATGGATATTTTGAAACTTTTATGGGTGACGAAGGAACACTGGTAATATCGGAAGCCGCAGGCCGGGGGACTATATATCGCGAAGCATGGGTTCCGGCGGAAAACTGGGAAACATGGACCAAGAAAGGCTACATCAGGGAACCTGTCGAAGAAAAAGCAGAAAAACCCGCCGGCGACGCCGTGCTGGATGTGCGAGAATCACCGAAGCCTCCCAGCTATGATATACCTGTAACAATGGATAACAAACCGTATCATCAGCCGCACCTTGAGAATTTCTTCGATGCGATACGCGGCAAGGCCAAACTTAACTGTCCGGCCGAAATCGGATATGAGACGGCTGTTACTGTATTGAAAGTTAACGAGGCAGTGGCGGCGGGAAGAAAATTAGAGTTTAAGCCGGAAGACTTCGAAGTATAAATCCCTTGCTTAAGTTAAAATGTACTGTACAATGTCAACGATGAATATTTACACTCTGAAATAAAAGGATTGAACGTACATTGAAAAGAGGATTGCTACTAATAGTCTTTCTGTGCCTGTCGGTATTGTGCCAATATGTCCCCATCGTTTGCTTCGCAAACGAAGCAATGGGGACTGAAACCGAGAATAAGCTTTTGGGCGATGAAAGCGATGGCAGCCGGGCGCATCCGATTCATGTTATCCCGTTGTTTCCTGAAAATGAGGACGGCGAACAAGGAGAAAAAATCACTCCTGATAGCGACCCCCTTTTGCCGTTTTCAACCCGCCAAACCTGCGGGGACTGTCACAGCTATGGAGTGATAAGCGAAGGCTGGCATTTCAACTCGGCCGATCCCGATGTTCTTCCTGGTCGTGTCGGGCAGCCCTGGATATTTGTGGACACTCGCACAGGTACCCAGATTCCGCTTTCTCATCGTCCCTGGTGGGGAGCCTTCAAGCCGGAGCAAATCGGCCTGACGGCACGCGAGTTCACCAGGTATTTTGGCAGGCATACACCCGGCGGAGGTGCCGGGGAAATCCCAAGCGAAGACCCCGATGAAATTATGCGGGAATTTATCACAGGCAAACTGGAAATAAATTGTCTGAGCTGTCATAACGCCGACCCGGCGCAAAATCAGGGCGAATACTATCCTCAGGTTGTCCGTGAGAATTTTCGATGGGCGTCGGCGGCGACCTGCGGATTTGCCACTGTAACAGGCTCGGCCAGAGATATGCCAGATACTTATGACCCCTTTATGCCTGAAGCACCGGAAGATGATAAGAAAATTCCGCCGACTATAAAATATCACAAGAACGCATTCGACGACGAGAACCAAGTCTTCTTCGACATCGTAAGAGAGGTTCCAAATAACAGATGTTACTTCTGCCATTCCAACTTAGACATCGAAAAGGAAGATGCAGAAAAGTGGACCCTGGAAGAAGATGTCCACCTAAAAGCAGGATTGAAGTGCGTTGATTGTCACCGTAATGGTATCGACCATAAAATTATTCGCGGTTATCCGGGCGAAGAGGCGACTTTAAAGAATCCGTTAGTGACTGTTTCGTCCTGTGAGGGCTGCCACCTCGGAGATAAAAATTCATCATCGCCACAGGCTGGTCGATTAGGTGCACCTGTGCCGGTACATAAAGGTATTCCTACCGTACACTTTGAAAAGCTTAGCTGCACTGCGTGCCACAGCGGCCCCTGGCCCAAAAAAGAAACTATTTTAACCAAGACTTCCCGTGCTCATCGCCTGGGAACCCTAGGTGTTAATAAATCTCACGAGGCGCTTCCACATATCATTGCACCTGTTTTTGCCAAACAGAGCGGTATTGGCGCAGCGTACATGGGCAAACTCGTCATCATGAAAGCTGGCAAGATAGCACCTCATAAAATGATATGGCCGGCTTACTGGGGTATTTTAGAGGATGATAAAGTAAGACCAATTGACATCGAAACCGTCAGGCAGACGGTTGGAGAAGCTTTTGCCGATGTGGAACTTTCAGCTTCCGGCGATTGGCCAAATTTAACCGCCGAGGCGCACATCATAAAAGCCCTGAACGAACTTCAGGAAGTTGTTGAAGGCCAGCCCGTGTATATCTCAGGCGGCAAGCTCTATCATCTCGAAGCCGAAAGCACAACCGAACTCGCCACTGCTGAACATTATGCCGCCCAGCCCTATTTATGGCCTATAGCACATAATGTAAGGCCAGCTGCCCAGTCATTAGGCGTTCGCTACTGTACGGATTGCCATGCTACAGATGCGCCTTTCTTTTTCGGCGATGTCGCTATTGATTCTCCTATCGCAACCGAAGGCGATTCTACTAAGAAGATGGTGGAATTTATGGGAGTACGGCCTTTTTATACAAAGGCGTTTGCATTTTCGTTCGTGTTTCGTCCTATGATGAAATATATCTGTCTTGGTTCGTGTGCGATTCTGGCTATAGTTCTATTGTTATATGCGTTAAAAGCGTTAGCCTGTGTTGTAAAAACATTAGCAGGAAACAATTTATAGTGCCTGATTAAAAATATGTAAGTGTTATGTATCAAACAATCTCAATAACTGCTTTATTTATTACTTTCGCATGTATTGCCGTGCACTGCATAATTTTTCCTTCCAACAAAAAACGCCAGTGGAATCCTGTTAAAAAACTGGTGCATCTGTTTACACTACTTTTTATCGAACAGAAACTAAGCCCAGTCGGCGTTTTAAGGAAATTAGTGTATCTGCTGGCCCTGCTTTGTTTTGTGGTATTAGCTATTACAGGCTTTTATCCAACGCTTGTTTTCGGAGAACACATATCCGGCTACCCGCTGATGATACACGCCACTTTTGCGCCCGTCTTCGCAATATGTCTGGCGATTTTAGCTGTGATGTGGGCGAGCCGATGTCGTTTTGCTTGCAGCGACTGGCCATGGTTTCAGCGTATTGTCCAGCGTGTCACTCTGGTTAAAAACACCGGAGAAGATTCTCAATGCGAAAGTACCGGCCTTGTACAGAAAATAATGTTTTGGCTGATTATCTTTCTGGCTTTACCATTAATTCTGTCGATTGTTGTAAGTATGTTTCCTATTTTCGGGACGCACTGGCAGGAATTACTTCTGGACATCCATCGTTATACCGCCCTGGTATTTGCAATAGTTGGGATTGTGCATATTTACCTTGTAATCCGAACTAAAATGAAACAATAAAAGGCAAATTGAGCAGCCTTTTTATATATTTGTTGGCTTTGCTTTAATTCGAATTCGTCTTATTGAGTTTTATATTGTTGAACCGAAGTATCTTAATGATTTCAGAAAGTTCAGCAGTTAAGCCGATAAAATATTAGACGAAGTTCCAAAAGGAATTTCGAACTTCTTAAAAACAAAAGGACCTTTTTTGAAAGGAGTGGAAAATGGAAAAAGTCGTGGCTCTTTTGTGCGTCTTTGGCTTAGGCATGTGCTTTGCGCTGCTCGGTTCAATCAGTGTAAAGCTAATGCCACGTCTGAAGATTGACCAGGGCAAGTTTGGCTCACTCATTTCAGCGTTTATGTTCACATGCCTGATTGCTTCGCTGATTATGGGTGTAGTGACGGACAAGATAGGTTATAAGCCGGTTGCTATTTTCGGATTTATAGCGACTGCGGTTTGTATCTTTCTTCTTGCACGTGGACAAACGTATGGGATGGCTCTTCTGCCCTGTCTGCTGCTCGGATTCGGGGCTATGGCTCTTAACACAGCAGGCAATACACTTATCCCCGTTGTATTGTTCGGAGGAGAAAATCCCGCAGCAGCGAGTAATCTTGGCAATGTATTCTTCGGTCTTGGCCTCTTTATCACACCATTAATAGTCAGCTACCTTTTCAGAAAAACTACTTACGAAAAAGCTGTATCAGCTCTGGGTGTAATTGTAATTATTCCTGTGGTGTTGGCATTCATAGCAAAATACCCCGAGGTGCAGGCCGGGTTCGCAATCTCCGATGCAGTGGCGTTACTTAAGGAACCTGCTGTTTTAGTAGCGGCTTTGGCGCTGTTCTGCTATATCAGTCTGGAGTCTTCCTTCTGTAACTGGCTGCCGCCATACAGCAAGGAAATCATAAGCAGGGATTTGACGGGTCTGGATAGCTCGACCGTAGATGCTACATCCCAACAAATGCTTTCAGCATTCGCGATAGCAATGATGGCTGGCCGATTAATCACAAGTCAGATAGGCAGTATTACCGACTATGGGAGCTGGTTCGTTGCAGGGGCCGCAGTTGTGGCGGCTTTAATAATCCTTGCAATGGGAAGAAGCGGCGCAATCTGGACAAGCGCACTGGCTGCGTGTGCAGGTTTATTCTTCGCTCCATGCTTTCCTACAATCGTCGGCGTGACATACTCCAAGCATCCTGAGAATTTCGGAAGTGTTTTCGGGATTATCTTCGCGGTGGGTCTTTTTGGTGCCGTGATCATTCCAAAGGCTATCGGCAACCTGGCAAAAGGTTCTTCGATTCAAAAGAGTCTGAAGCTGCTGGTTCCAATTTGCGTGGCTCTTATTATTTTAGCCATTGTGTTAGGCAGGCTATAAGAAGATATTGAAAATCGTATATCCGAATAAATTAGAAGCTTTTCT
>JASFMF010000046.1:0-8261 GCA_050117705.1 Phycisphaerales bacterium | reverse complement strand
CGTGAAGGAGTTGCTGAAAAAACTAAAATACTCTTCTTTGATACAGTTCCAAAATTACGTCCATCTGCTGAAGAATATAGACGAAATTATGAGCAAGGATTACAGGATATAAGTGATTATTCAGCCGCAGAAGGACAATTAAAATCTTGTCTTTTCTTAGTATCAACAACATTTGGTGATGACGTAGCAAGTAAAGTCTGCGATGTTGAGGATGCCATGAAATGGCCCACACCAGACTTAAATCAAATGGATGAATTAGTTTCTACATACGAAAAGATGTGGCGGGAATTACAGAAGACAAGGGATATTATTCAATATAATAAATCTATAGCTGAGCTCATAAAGATTTGTTCTACAGGGATTGAAGAATTAAATTCAGCTATGGCGACTCTTCTCGTGTCCATGCGTACCGAAATCAATATCCAATGATTTTTTAATGTGTCTAATCGAGGAATGAAGAATCACCTCCTTTCGCCCCGCGACTTAGGTCTTGCATATCCGCATAGAAAATAACATCGCGAAGCGATACTGTCAGTCTTCATAACACCATTGCATTGTAAACAAAAGGAGGCTTTCTGTTTTTTTCCCTTTTTTACGAAATATAGAAACCCCACATTAATTTCTTGACAGAAAATAGTACTTGTTGAGGTATCTCGGTATGGCTGGGTGGATTATCCGGATTTGGTCATTTTAAGGGCTTGTTTGGCTGATATGCGGAAGGGCTTGTCGTTACGGTTTATGATGACGTACTGGCCAAGTAATGCCTTTCGTTTTAATTCTTCGTTTACGGCTTCCTGAAGACATTTGCCGGCTTCTGTTGCCATTTTACTGGGTTTTTTTGTATTCATTTGACTGCTCTATAATTCTTTCGTATATGCTCTGATTAAAGATACGCAGGTTTTTGCTGCTCTTCTCAAAGACAGGAACGTACTTTGGCTTGGAATTATCATAACAAAGTATTTTATCGCAAAGTGGCATATATGTCTTTATTAAATTATGCATTGTACGGGGAAAACGGCGATAAATTGTTTCATCGGGAATATCATGTCCGCCATGCTTAACGCGCTCACGAATCCGGCTTTTCGAAAAAGCAGCGCTAGGTATCCACAGGAAAAACAGAATAATCCGCCAGCCGTCCTGTCTGAGTTTTTTCAGCAGGCTGATTTGACTGCGTCCGGCCAATGTTGTTTCGAAAGCAAAATCCACTCGCTTGTCGATATTTGCATGAATCTCACGGAGAAAAAGACGTCCTGCCTCAAGCTGAGTTGATAAAGAGTCCAAAGGCGAAAGACCATAAGCAATAAGGTCGGCATTGACAAAATTAAAGCAACCGGCTATTTTCGGCAGATAGAGTAATGCGAATGTAGTTTTTCCTGCACCGTTTGGACCCGCGATAATAAAACAAGTTGGTTGTTTCTTTTTTCCCATCGGGTACTTATTGCGGTAAGTACGGCAATTTTGATTGCTTTCTTTTTCTTGATCTTCGTTACATCATATTAAGAATGGAATTATTTTAATGTTCCAGCAGGCTTTTGCCGGTCATCTCCTCTGGTTTCGACAGTTTCATCATTTCCAGCAGGGTGGGTCCTATGTCTGCTAATCTGCCATCTTCACGGAGTTTACTTTTCTTAAAGTGTTCGTCGAATATAATCAATGGTACATCACCGATAGTATGAGCGGTATGCGGGGAATCCGGGCTTCCATCTATCATTTTTTCAAAATTGCCGTGGTCGGCGGTAATTATGGCCGCTCCGCCCAGAGCCTTCACTTTTTCTAATATTCTGCCCACGCATTCATCGACAGCCTCGGCGGCTTTTATTGCCGCTGATAATATGCCGGTATGGCCTACCATGTCCGGATTTGCGAAATTAATTACTATTACATCGTATTTGTTGGAATCAAGCCTTTCTAAGACAACGTCTGTGACCTCATATGCACTCATTTCAGGTTTTAAATCGTAAGTTCGCACCTTTGGCGATGGTACAATTTGCCTGTCTTCGCCCGTGAATGGTTTTTCTGTATAATCGTTGAAAAAGAATGTGACATGTGCGTATTTTTCCGTCTCGGCGCATCGAAACTGTTTCAGACCCATAGAGCTCCAGTATGCCGCCAGAATATTTTTCATCTTCGGAGGCTTTGGAAACGCCACCGGTGCAGGTATTGTCGCATCGTATTCGGTCATACAGACGTAATGTATGTTCGGTTTTGCGGCCCTTGGGAATTCCTTAAAGTTAGCCTCGACAAACGCCCGTGTGATTTCCCGGGGTCTGTCACCACGGAAATTAAAGAATATTACGCCGTCACCGTCACTGACGGTAGCCAATGGTTCGTTATCTTCATTTACAATATTTGTCGGTTCGATAAACTCATCGGTCACTTCTTTTTCATAACTTGCAGCGACCGCTTCGGCTGCACTTTTTGCCTTGTTGCCTTTACCAATCCGCATACATTCGTATGCCTGTTGTACACGGTCCCATCGACTGTCACGGTCCATCGCATAGAATCTGCCCATAACAGTTGCGATTTTACCTACGCCTATTTCCTGTGCTTTTTTTTCGATGCCAGCTATATATCCCGCTCCGCTGTCTGGCGGCGAGTCACGGCCGTCGGTAAAGGCATGGATGAATACTTCCTTTACATCATTTCTTTTTGCCAATTCGAGCAGCCCATAGAGGTGGTCTAACAACGAGTGAACTCCAATGTCACTGCATAAGCCCATCAAGTGCATTCTGCCATTATTGGATTTTACAAACTTAATTAAATTTAGAAATTCTTTATTCTCAAAGAAAGAGCCGTCACGAATAGCCCTGCTTAGTCTGACGGATTCCTGTGGAACGATTCTGCCTGCCCCGATATTTTGATGTCCCACTTCGCTGTTGCCCATCGTTCCATCGGGCAGGCCTACATCTTCCCCGCTGGTGTGAATAAGACAGTTGGGATAATCAGCCATCAACATATCATCTGTTGGCGTGTTTGCTTGTTTGATGGCATTATATTCGTCTTCATCCGGATTCGGATTAAAACCCCACCCATCGCGTATAATCAGTACGAATGGCTTTTGTTCCAAAGTTACTTTACGTTTTGCCATAAAAAAAGAACCTTTCAATTAATACAAACAAAGACGAGGTATATACCTCGTCTAAAACATTAAAGTTCAGGCAAATTGATTTAATATAATATGAGGGTGCGGCGAATATGTCAAACATTTAGAAAAAACACTCTGGAAACGAGGTATGTTTAGTTAGATTATTTACTTTTCTGATTGTTCCAGAGCATGACCTGAAGACGCTGGGAAAATGCGAAGCCGGTTTGTTTGCACATATCAGCTACCATCGATGATTTGGCTAAAAGCTCGTCTCTTGTGACTGCCTGCGGCATTAGCATTACTTTTTCGATGTTAATGTTACCTATTTTCTCAATTGTTTCTTGTATTTCCGACAAATCATCCTGCGAATCTACGACAAACTTTAATTGATATTCGTATTTATCAATCAGCTCCTGTAATACAGCTATGTCCAGCCTCGAATCCTTATGTGCCGCCGCGAGTTTTGCATCATCTGGTATAGAATTACTCAATTTCGGGCTGATACTCATTAGATCACAGGCCATATCCGGGTAATATGCTATTCCCGCGGTTTCGATTGTGATATGTTTTCCAGCATCTTTAAACTGGCGTGTTAAATTTGGCAGGTCTGAATTAATCATAGGTTCACCGCCGGTTATTACGATGAATTTACAAGTCCATTGTTGGATACTTTGAATAATTGTATCAATGCTATAATCTTGACCTGTTTTTAGATCCCAGGCATATTTCGTATCGCACCATCTGCAGCGTAGAGGACAACCGGCCAGACGGATGAACACACTGGGAACTCCGGCTAAAAATCCCTCGCCCTGTAAGGAATAGAAAATTTCTGTGACTTTCATTGTTTCTCTATATATTTAATAGGGTCTTTAATACCTGCTTCTCTAAAGCCTTTTAACCTTAATTTACAGGAATCGCATCGGCCACAGCTTCTGCCTTGGCCATCCGGGTCGTAGCAACTATGCGTCAGGGAGTAATCGACGCCGAGCTTTGTGCCGGTCAGGATTATTTCGCCTTTTGTCATTTCTATAATAGGAGTGTGAATGTGATACTGGCCTTTGTGTTCAACTGCGGCTGCGGTGGCAAGATTGGCGGTTTTCTCGAAAGCAGTTATGAATTCACTCCGACAGTCGGGGTAGCCGCTGTAATCGGTTGCATTAACACCTATAAAAATATCAAATGCACCTAATACTTCCGCCCAGGCAAGTGTATAACTTAGGAATATTGTGTTGCGCGCAGGTACATAGGTTGGTGGAATTTGGTTGTGATTATATAAATCGATTCTGTCTTTTGGTACTTCAATGGCCGAATCGGTCAGGGCTGATCCACCGAACGCGGCTAAGTCGATATCGATTACGCGGTGTTCAATTACTGTTAATGAATTAGCGACTTTTTGTGCGGCCTGGATTTCCCGCTTATGACGCTGGCCGTATCTAAAAGTTAGGGCGTAGCACTTGAAGCCTTCACTGCGTGCTATCGCTAAAGTCGTAGCTGAGTCAAGGCCGCCACTTAGTAGGACAACTGCCTTTTTGTCTGCCACCACTTGTACTCCATCTATATTGTGTAATCAAGTTATATATTCCGCTGGATTATTCAGAAAGTATTTCGATGCCGTTAATCTCCGGGTTTTCTATATCACTTTCGAAACCTATTGCCAGCTCTTTGTTGTTAGTTATCGTTATGTCTTTGAATTCTTTGACAATGGGTCTTTGGAAGCCGGCTTCTTTGTAAGGATCGAAGTCTTCAAGGACGACCTTATCGTTAATTTTTACAGAGAAGACCCTTTCACCTTCATCCATTATCCCGTCGTATGTCTCAGCAAAGTGCAGTCGAACTGTGTATTTCCCATTGGGCACTTTGAATTTATATGCGGACATCATGTACGATTCGGTTTCATAAATCTTCGGAGCGTCGCTGTCAGTTATACCCAAATCGCCCCGGTCGGCGGTCATACCATCAACAACACCCCATGTATTGTCTCCCTCATAATATTGGTCGGGCAGCCACAGATTACCTGTTTTGTCGGTATAGGGGTCGTATGCAGCGCAGTTTACTCGTAAAACGAATTTTGGAGTTTCAGGTTTAGCCGCAGTTTCAACTTCGGTTTTAGCTTCTGTTACAATCTCTGTCTTGGCATCGACCTTTGTATCAATCATGGCCTTTGTATCAACATCAACATCTATCACTGCACAGCCTGAGAGTGTTAAAATCGATATAGTGACACAGCTTATAATAAACAATCTTTTAACCATTGTTCCTATCCCTTAACACGATAGCAAATACACTCTGAAATACGTTACACCTTCTAATTTTACCTGGACTCATTGCCCCGGCATTCCGGCAGCTAATATAGCTATAGTTATTGTTTGATACAACGTTTTTTAGAGAAATTGGTAAGATTACCGTATTATCACTGGTTGGTTTTGGGCAGGGAGACATATGTTTATTTTATTACTTGTTTTAAATTGGAATTAGGGTTATATTAATAACGATGTAGGGTTTGTTTGAGGGATATTAATGGGCGAACAGGTAAAAATAGAATTATTCGAAAATCCCCGTCCTGAACGAGATTATATTATCACAATCGAATGTCCTGAGTTCACGAGTCTCTGTCCCAAAACAGGCCAGCCGGACTTTGGCCGGATTACAATTGAATATTGTCCCGATAAATTGTGTATCGAGCTTAAGAGCCTGAAGTTTTATATGCAAAGCTTCCGCAATAAAGGGATTTTTTACGAAGCTTTGACAAATGATATATTGGATAATTTAAGTGGCATATGCAAACCTCGCTGGATGAAGATTACGTCCAAATTTACACCTCGTGGAGGTATAACTACTGAAGTAAATGCCGAATTTAAAGCAGAGAGATGATATGCTCAGACTGATTGATATCCTCATAACTGATTAACGAAGGAAGTAAGGAGACACGAATCTGAAAAAGAAGTTAGAGAGGTGCTAGAATGTCTATAAAATTTCATTGTGAGTATTGCGGCAAAAAGATAGAAGCTCCTGACAGCGCCGGCGGTAAATGGGGAAAATGCCCATCATGCCATAACAAATTATATGTTCCAAATTTAAATCCAGATGACGAGGAGTTGAAGCTTGCGCCAATAGATACTTCAGCTAAGGAACGGGAAAAACAACTTATGGCTGAAACTTATAAGCTAACACACGATATATTGCAGGAAAGAATCGTTCCGGAAAGTGGAGCTGAAATAACTGAGCCGGACGATACGGCTGAACTGGTATTCGGGATGAGCGACACGGAATTAACGAAATATATTATTAAGTATCTACGGCAAATGGCTGATGGTGAATTAGCTGAAGCCCAGAGGATTGAAGCCCTTATAGAGCCTCATAGAGCCCAGGCAGTAGGTATACTTGACAAGATAGCCCAGGGTGAAATGCAGGAACCGGAGTTAGCTGATGTTCCCCAACAGGTAATTTCGAGTTTGGTTAGGACATTACGTAGTGAAATAAGCTGACTTGCGAAAAACGAAAGCCGACGTAGTTGGTCCTAAAAAATACCTTTATTTTTCAAATCTGACCGTATTTTTTCGGTCTGCGAAAAAATACCAGGCCATAAGGATTCCCCGGTTTTGTTATTATGAAATTGTTTCTTATATTTTAGTTGGAAACAGTGACGACTGCCCGAGTGAACTTTTTGGAGTAGTATTATAACTTGGAGGGAAACTGATTATGGCTAATGAGACGACAGCAGTGCATGTTACCCATGAAGCGGTAGGTAAGGTTGGTGGTATAGGTGCGGTTCTGGAAGGTTTCTTTACCTGCAAATCTTATTTGGAAGCGATTCAAAGGTCAATTCTTGTAGGCCCTTTGTTTACTACCGAAGGTTCCGTATCGGAGCGGCTCGGCGAAAATGGTGAGGTATTTTATTCGTCTATTGATGGCCTTGTGGATACAGGGTACGCTCCGGCCTTTCGCAAGATTGAAAGTTGTTTCAATACGAGCATTGTTTACGGCAGACGAACGTTCATTGATGGCCAGACAGGTATAAAAAGTACGTCCGAGGTGGTGCTGGTTGATGTAAGACGTATAGATGGAGGGGTTGTCAATGAATTTAAAAGACAGATGTTCGAGGAGTTTGGGGTTCCCAGCCATTTACACGAAAACCTTTGGGAGTACGAACAGTATGTAAGATTGGCGCCTGTAGCAATCGCAGTACTGAAAGCAATCGATGCTGCTAAGGATTCGACAATTGTTGTTTCGCATGAATTTATGGGAATGCCCACGGCGCTGGCTGCTATTCTTGAGCCTTGCTGTAATTTCAAGACAGTCTTTTATGCCCATGAAGTTGCTACTATGCGCCGTCTTGTGGAAGAACATCCGGGCCATGACACAATGTTCTATAATGTCATTAAACAGGCTCATGAGGATGGACTTTATGTTAATGAGGTATTCGGCGACCAGAATTCATATTTTAAACACGCTCTTGTAGGGGCCTCGAGATACTGCGACCATATATACGCAGTTGGTGATTATGTAGAGGATGAATTGCGGTTTCTTGCACCGGAATTCGAAAGCACCAAAATAGATATCGTTTACAATGGTATCCCGGCGTATCAAATCAGCATTGCCGATAAGCTTGCATCGAAAGTGAAACTGCAGCATTATTGCCAAAACCTGTTAGGTTATAGACCTGACTTTATCTTTACACACGTTACAAGATTAGTGCGAAGCAAGGGAATGTGGCGTGACTTACGGGTTCTCGAGAAAGTCGAAAAGGAGTTCGTAACGCAGGGTAAAACGGCAGTACTTTTTGTTCTCTCAACCGAAGTAACACGCCGGCCAAGCCATGATATCTACAATATGGAATCGGCGTATCGCTGGCCTGTTGCTCACCGTGAAGGGTGGCCGGATCTGTCCGGTGGTGAAGCACATTACTATACGGCTGTGCAGGAATTTAACGCTAAAAGCAGAAATATAAAAATCGTTTTCATCAACCAGTTCGGTTTTGCGCCTAAATGGTGCGGCGGCAGGATGCCGGAAGGGATAGAATTTATGGATATACGCAAGGGAAGTGACGTCGAATTTGGTCAGAGCATTTATGAGCCGTTCGGGATAGCTCAGCTCGAACCATTGACTTTCGGCGGAATATGCGTTTTTACCAATATCTGCGGATGTGCGGGTTTCGTGCGGGATGTGACCGGCGCAA
>JASFMF010000045.1:0-8291 GCA_050117705.1 Phycisphaerales bacterium | reverse complement strand
TACTCCGGCTCAATTCGATTGGATTGGAGATGAAGGCGTTAGCAAGATTGACGGTGCCACGGTTAGCAGTAATTTTTTCTCTTTGCTCAAGGTTTCCGCGTATCTTGGGAGGACATTCACGCAGGCGGATGAACAGCAAAACACTGAGCCTATTGCAGTTATAAGTCATAATTTTTGGCAGAACCAATTCGAAAATGACAAAGAGGTCCTCGGTCGAGCCATCACACTGCAAGATAAGGTTTACGTTATCGTTGGTGTGTTGCCCCCCTGCTTCTACTACCCCGAGGCTATTGAGGACGCTCAGGTATGGACAGTCCTGAATCCTACCGGGGATCGACTTACCAATAGATACATGTGCTGGCTACACACGATAGGACGAATGAAGCCGGGTGTGTCCATCGAGCAGGTGATTGATCTGCAAAACCAATGGGTACAAGCCAACGGAGACAGTAATACTGAAATACTAATGTTCGGATTGCATGACTTAGCAATACATGGCACACGAACAATCTTGTGGATTCTGTCAGCAATTGTGGGATTTATTCTATTGATAGTCTGTGCCAACGTATCCAACTTGTGTCTGGCTAAGGCATTGTCCAGAGACAGGGAGGTAGCTATTCGTCGCGCCCTCGGCGCCAACAGGCTGCGTCTTCTTTGGCAGTTCACAATAGAAAGTCTGCTGTTGTCACTGGTTGGTGGTGTCATAGGCGTGATAATTACGAGTTGGACGATAGCCATCTTCAGAGCAAAGATTGCCAACGCTATCCCTATGGCTGATGCTATTCGTATTCAACCTCAGGAACTCCTCTTCGGACTGGGGCTGTCTTTATTGGTGGGATTCTTTTTGGGTGTCACGCCATTCTGGTTTGTCCAGCGGTCACGTTTGGCAAATATCCTGACAGAGCGACGAAGTATTTCAGGACGCCATGCCAGGTTTTCGAGCATGTTAGTTGCCGGTCAAATTGCCATGGCCCTGATTCTGTCCATTGGTACAGGATTAATGATTCGTAGCATGTCGCGGCTTTCATCCGCGAATGTCGGATTCAACAGAGACAATCTGGTTACATTCAACGTCGGCATAAAAGGCATGAACGAGACACAGCGATATCAGTTCAGCCAGGACTTTATCAATCGATTGAATGCCCTGCCTTATGTCAAGGCAACATCTTCAGATTCCTCCATACCCAGTTCGCCAAGGGCAAGCAGCGCTCCTGTTACTGCCGAGGGGTATACACCATCCCCGAACGAGAAGCCAATCCGTGCCTGCTGTCACAATATAAGTCCCGACTACTTCAGAACTCTTCAAATACCCATACGGCAAGGACGTGACATCTCACCTGAAGAGCATCAGAAAAAAGACTCCGTTGTGATTATCAACGAGGGTCTGACCCGTTTATTCTGGCCGGACCAAGAAAACCCCACAGGCCAATATATTGATTTTTGTGGTGAGCGGTATCGCGTAATCGGCATTGTTGCTGATATGATTCAGGGAAATATCAAAGGATATCGCCCCAATCATCTGTTTTTCCCATTCGACAAGTTCTGGCCGAGGTCGGAGTTGAAGTTCGTAGTTCGTGTAACCTCTGACCCAGGTGCTATCGTCCAGCAGGCTCGAACCATACTCAGAAACATTGACGCAACACTGCCACTCTATGATGTTAGTACCTTCGAAATACAACTGAATGAACGTATAAGCCAGGAACGATTTACAACTGCGTTCCTGATTATTTTTGCATCCATTGCACTGCTGCTTATATTAATCGGCATCTATGGAGTCGTTTCATATGCAGTTTCTCAGCGAACACGTGAAATCGGTATCCGAATGGCATTAGGCGCTCAAAAAACAACTATTCTAACCACAATTCTTAAGCAGGGACTAATGTTATTAGTTACCGGGCTGGTAATTGGAGTCTTAGGTGCAATCGGCTTAACACGTTTTCTTTCCAGCTATTTATATGAAGTAAGTGCGACCGATCCTGTCACCTTTATCTTTGTCCCACTATTGATAATTGCCGTGTCGATGTTGGCCTGTCTTATCCCCGCACGGCGGGCGGCGATGATCGACCCAATGGAGGCGTTGAGGTATGAGTGAGACAGAAAATAGAATACAGGAGATAGTACACAGAAGGAATTATAAATGACTGCTTTATGGAATGATATTAAATATGGTTTCCGGATGCTGATAAAAAAGCCCGGTTTTACAGTGATTGCAGTTCTTGCTTTGGCCCTGGGCATCGGCTCAAATATAGCAATCTTTAGTTTCGTTAATACCTATTTGCTGCGGCCATTTCCATATGATGACGCTGAGCGTTTGGTGGATTTCACAGGGACGCATGCAACCTTTGGGCGGATGTCAATTGCCTATTCAAACTTTCTGGATTGGCAAAAGGAAAATCAAACTTTCGAAGAAATGGCCTGTTATAGAGGAGGAAATTACAATCTTACCGGTGTAGATATTCCGGAACGAATCAGATATATGCAGGTGGGCTCTAATTTCCTACCGATGCTTGGTGTAAGTCCAATTACAGGCAGGCTTTTCGAGCAATCCGATGACCGAGCAGAAGCCGAACCGACTGTTATTATCAGTCAGGGTTTTTGGCAGCGGCGATTTAATGGCGAATCAGAAGCGATTGGTAAATCCGTTGTTTTAGATGGTGAAGCTTACACCATTATTGGGGTATTACCTGCAACATTCAATTTCCCCCCCATTGTGGGGAATCCTACAGATGTCTGGACTCCTATTGGCCTGATGACAAAGCATGAATGGTTTATGAGGAGATATAATCATTCAGGTATTGGCGGAATCGGTAAACTAAAAGAGGGAGTGACGTTATCCCATGCTCGAGATGATTTGAAACGAGTAGCGGCGCAACTGGAAGAGACCTATCCGGATACTAACGCAGGCTGTAGTGTTGTCAGCAGCAGTTTTCATGAGCGAATCACCGGTGACATAAGACCAGCCTTGCTTGTGTTGATGTGTGCTGTGGTATTTGTGCTACTGATCGTGTGCGTTAATATAGCAAACCTGTTGCTTGTGCGTTCGACAGACCGAATCCAGGAATTTTCTATACGTAGTGCTCTCGGAGCTGGACGACTGAGGATAATTCGTCAATTGCTTTGTGAAAATTTGATGTTGGTGATTTTGGGAGGCGCTCTTGGAATCATTACAGCCAAATGGGGTTATAATGTTTTGTGTTCACAACTTCCCGATTCCATACGTCGAAACACTGAAACATTATTTCATATTGATGTAAGCTTGGCGCTGTTTACACTTGTTGTCACATTTGGTAGCGGTCTAATATTCGGTTTATTCCCGGCATGGCGTTCATCCAGGGTTAACATTAGCACCACAATGAAAGATGGCGGTCGGGCAAGTACCGGAGGCATAGGTCATAGCCGCTTGCGGGATATTCTGGTTGTTTCCGAGATTGCTTTGGCGCTTGTTTTACTAGTGGGGGCCGGACTTATGCTCCGTAGCTTCATCCATTATATGGAGGCTGATCCTGGTTATAATCCGGATAGCACATTGACCGCAAGAGTTTATCTGCCGGACAGCAGATATCCAGGTGACGAAGAAAAGTACACTTTCTATAGACAACTTATTGAACAGGTAAAATCCATGCCATCAGTTAAGCATGTTGGCGTAAACTCCAATATGCTGGGAGGCTGGCAGTCAGGGTACTATACCGAGGGTGCCCCGATTCCTGAGCCGGGCCAAAATCCATATGCAGAATACAACAGGGCAAGTCCGGATTTATTTAAAGCAGTGGGAATCTGTTTATTGGAAGGACGTTTCTTCACAGAGCATGATTCAAAAGATTCCCAACCTGTAGTTATTGTTGATGAAAAATTCGCACGTAAATGGTGGCCCAGCGAAAGCCCAGTGGGCCAGCGCCTTCAAATCCACAGTAGTAGTCCTGATCCGAATGCACCATGGTCTGAGGTGGTCGGGGTGGTCGGTCATATCAAACACTATGGCGTGGACAGGGATTCACGTGAGTCTCTGTACTTATCTGCTTATCAGAGTTCATTTAATGGTGTGACATTAGTGGTACGAACACAAGGTGACCCGATGCGATTGATTGATCCAATTCAAAAGGCTGTTTTGCAGCTTGATCCCGACCTTCCGGTCTCCAGCATTCGGACGCTTCAAGCAATCGTGAGCGAGCGCTCTTTAATACGCCGTTTAACTACGAAAGTTCTGGGACTGTTTGCGCTAAGTGCCTTGTTACTTTCAGTGCTGGGTATTTACGGAGTGATAGCCTATTCGGTTTCAAAGCGAACAAACGAAATAGGTATAAGGATGGCTATAGGAGCATGTGTCTTCGATATAATGCGATTGGTACTGACACATGGCGGAAAGCTGATTCTGATTGGGATCGGCATAGGTCTTATCGGTGCCATTGCAGTCACCCGGCTTATGAGCAGTTTCCTGTTCGAAGTTACAGCAACAGACCCAGTTACGTTTTTACTGGTAACGGCCGTGTTAGCTGGTGCTACATTTTTGGCCTGTTACATCCCGGCCAGAAGAGCGACACGAATCAGTCCGATGGAGGCGCTGAGATATGAATAAATGAAACACAGCAATCATAATGAGATAAAAATAGAATGTTATTGCATGGTCTGAAAGGCCGTGCCAGTCTTTGCTTGTTTGGAGTAAGAATATGAGTAAACAAAAAGAACCATTAATTCATGTAAAGGACCTTCATAAGGTTTTTGTAACCGAGGAAGTTGAAACCCACGCCCTGTCGGGGGTTCATCTGGAAATCCAAAAAGGGGAATATATCGCAATCGCCGGCCCATCGGGCTGTGGTAAATCCACGTTGCTGTCTATTCTGGGTCTTCTGGATTCACCATCAGAAGGTGACTACCAGCTCAATGATAGTCCGGTTGCTGATTTGTCAGCATCGCAAAGGGCGCGTATCCGCAACCGGGAAGTGGGATTTATCTTCCAGAGTTTTAACCTGATTGGGGATTTGACGGTCTATGAGAATGTGGAACTGCCTTTGACCTATCAGAAGATGCCCAAGGCTGAACGCAAAGAACGTGTTCAAAACGCTCTGGAAAAGGTCTCTATGGCGCATCGTATGAAACATTACCCCAGTCAACTGTCCGGCGGACAACAACAACGTGTAGCCGTGGCCCGAGCTATTGTTACAGAGCCGTCTATTCTACTGGCTGACGAACCTACGGGTAATCTGGACTCGAGCAACGGCGACATAGTTATGGAAATGTTGGGTGAACTCCATCGTGCAGGTTCTACAATCTGCATGGTCACGCATGACCCTCGCTATACAAAATATGCTCAGCGTACGGTGCATTTGTTTGATGGACGTATCGTAGAAGACCAGCGGGCAGAGGAGGCTATGTGATGGTGACAATGATTCAGGATATTCGTTATGGATTACGAATGTTGCGTAAGAGTCCTGGCTTTACAGCTATCGCAGTCATTTCATTAGGGCTGGCTATCGGAGCTAATACCGCAGTTTTTAGTTTATACAATGCGGTTATGCTAAAGTCACTTCCTGTGCGGCATCCACGGCAGTTACGTGTGCTTAATTGGGCAGGCAATCTTAATACTTACACGTCATACTGTCGCAGGGAATCAACACCTGATGGACAGACCAAAGCTAATGTCTTTTCCTATCCCATCTATTGTGAATTGCGGGACTATGCAGCGAAAACGGCGGAGTTGTTCGCGTTTTCGGCGTTCGATAATTATGCCCCCCTAACTGTTTTGGTTGATAGCCAAGCCTCGACAGCACACGGCTTGATTGTCTCAGGTAATTTTTTTAGCGGACTGGGTATTGATACATGGGCCGGCCAGGCAATTACACAGGAGCATGACCAACCACAAGCCGAACCGGTCACTGTGATATCCCATATCGCCTGGCAAAGGTATTTCAACAGTAACCCTCAAGCCATCGGTAAAACAATCACCCTAAACAAAAATAATTTTACAATTATAGGTATTCTGCCTCAGGGTTTCTTGGGACCGGTTACAGGCGACCGCAGCGACTTCTATATACCTATGTCGGCTCAGCCTATGGTACGACCAGATTGTCCTTTGGCAACCAACGATGTGTGGTGGATCCAGGTTATGGCCCGAGTCTCGCCAGATACAAGTTATAATCAGTTCCGTGATTCCATGAGCACTTGGTTCGGTCGGACTGTGGCAAACGAGGGTTTTAGCAGCTCGGATTCACAGACCCGTATCATGATTGAAGACGGTAGCGGCGGACCTCTTGGTTCTCGTCACTATATAGGCCAATCGCTACCAGTCCTGATGGGGATAGTCTGTGTTGTACTGCTGGCTGCGTGTGCCAATTTGGCCTCGTTATCATTGGCACGTGGGGCATTTAGACAGCAGGAAATGGCTGTGAGAGCGGCCATGGGCGCAGGGAAATGGCGTTTGATACGTCAAAGTTTGACAGAAAGCCTGCTCGTTGCTTTGGCTGGTGCGTTTGGAGGGCTATTGCTCGCCACATGGGGAAAGCAAGTTTTATTTAATATGTTCTGGCCGTCAGGGGTAGTCGTCGACTTGGGTCTGGATAAAACCGTGTTAGGTTTTACTCTGATAATTTGTGTAGTATCAGCTTTGTTGTTCGGCGTGCTGCCGGCCTGGCGCTGGAGTCGTATCAATCCCATGGTCTCGCTAAAGGAACGTTCTTCGTGCGCATTGTCACGTATGCGATTGGGTAAATGGATGGTCTCATTGCAAACCGCCTTAGCTATGTTGCTATTGGTAGGGGCAGGACTTTTTGTACGTACCTTGGTAAATCTCTACAAAGTGAATACCGGTTTCCGGACTGAGAATCTTTTGGTATTTAGCCTGGATGGTCGCAAAGCTGATATTAAAAATCAACAACTGGCAGGTTTCTACGAACAGGTGCGTTCAGCCATTGAAACACTACCAAGTGTTCGGGGCGTGGCCCATTCCAACCTGCTGCTACTGACCGGCTGGATGAACAACAGCATGGCACAGATTCCCGGGCGACCCGCAGAGGACAAAATGCCAATTCTTGGATTATCTGTTAGTAACTCGTTCTTATCGACAATGGATATTTCGCTGTTGTTGGGGCGTGATTTTTCTATCATGGACAACGAAGCCGGACAACCTGTTATTCTGGTCAACGAGGCGCTGGCGCGTACGGCATTTCCGGAACAAAATCCAATCGGCCAGACCTTGACCATTGACCGTGAATATAACATTGTGGGTGTCTTCGAGGATATAACTTATGTCAGATTAAAAAAAGCTCCGGAACCGACTGTATTTTATCCCTGCCGCCAGCAAGCCGGGTATCCGGGTAAGATTTTTTACGAAGTACGGACTGCGTCGAATCCTATGGCTATAGTTCCGGCCATCCGCCAAATCGTAGCCGACATCAACTCCAATATCCCGATGGCCGACATCAAGACCCAGGCCATCCAGCTTGACGAATCCATAGCCCAGGAAAGGTGCTTTACCGCAATAGCTTCTGGATTGGCATTCCTGGCCATATTGCTCTCATGTATCGGTCTGTTCGGGCTCATGGCATACCAGACTGCTCAACGCACCGGTGAAATGGGTATCCGCATGGCTTTAGGCTCAACTGCATGGAATCTGGTCTGGCCTGTCCTCCGAAGCGCGTTGCTAATGGCAACCGCTGGTATCACTATAGGATTGCTGATGGTTTTTGCTGCTGTTAGATTAATTCGCAATTATCTATTCGGCGTTGAACAATACGACTTCGGAACTATAGTCGCGGCTATGTTTGTATTGATAATAGTTTCAATTTTAGCCTCATGGATACCCGCCCGGAGGGCGGCTAAAGTCAATCCGATGGAGGCGCTGAGGTATGAGTGAGACAGAAAACAGGAGACAGTATACAGAAGGAATTATAAATGAATGTTTTTTTCAATGACATCAAATATGCGTTTCGACAACTGCGAAAGAATCCGGGATTCACAGCGATTGCGCTGGTGACACTGGCCATTGGCATCGGAGCCAATACAATCATGTTCAGTTTGGTCAATGCGATGTTGTTTCGTCCCCTTCATGTGCAGGATCCGGATCAACTGGTGGCGTGCAAAAAAGATCGCCTCGACCTTTCCTATGAGATGTATGCTTATATGCGTGACAATAATCCGGTGTTCAGCGATCTAGTGGCCCTTGATTTGGGGCCTGAAGCTGCCACCCTGGTATGGGGGGATGTTAGTAGACGCGCTTACGTGATGTATGTTTCGTCTAATTATTTCTCTGCTTTGGGCGTGGCCCCGGTTCGGGGAAGGTACTTTTTGCCTGAGGAGGA
>JASFMF010000044.1:0-8448 GCA_050117705.1 Phycisphaerales bacterium | reverse complement strand
CCGGGCTGGTCGAGTCGGTCAAGCACGCCCTTATCGCTGACGGAAAGTATTTTGATTTTCTCGAACAAAATCTCGATGCTGTACTTGATCGCAAGCCGGATGTACTGGAAAAAGTAGCCCATTTTAACTGCGAAATAAAGGGTGACGTTGTCGAAACCGACCCGCGCGAATTGAATAAAAGAAGAATTTTAAACTACGGCCATACTATCGGCCATGCCGTGGAGGCCGCCAGCGGATTCGAATTACTGCACGGCGAAGCGGTCGCAATAGGCATAATCGCGGCCGGTTTAATCGAAATCGAGCTGCAATTTTCACAACCAGGCAGGCTCGATAGAATCCGCAGAATTTTCGAAAAACTGGGGGTTCCGGTAAGATTGCCCCGTGATTTAGCCGAAAAAGACTTAATTGACCTTATGAAACACGACAAAAAAGCAGTGAACAAATGGCCCGGATTCGTATTAATTAGTGAGATAGGTCAGGTTTATTGTAAGAATAAGCAATACGCACACGAAGTTAAGCCTGAGATGGTGGAAAAAGTATTGAATAAGTTATAAAAATTTTTGTGAAAGTGAGAACATGTACAGAGAACAGATAAAAGTGCTTGATTGCACAATCAGAGATGGGGGACTCATTAACAATCACTATTTCACGGATGAATTTGTCCGCGCGGTATATCAGGCCCTTGCCAAAAGCGGCGTCGATTATATGGAGTTTGGCTATCGCAGCAGCAGAGAGCTTTATCCACCTGAGGATTACGGCGCGTGGAAGTATTGCGATGATGACAAAATCAAGAAGGTTATTGAAGGTCTTGATGGTGATTCCGATTTAAAAATCAGTGTAATGGTCGACTCATATCGTGTCAAAGAGCAGGAGTTTGCTCCCGCCGATGAGAGCCCGATAGATATGATTAGAGCGGCGACTTATGTCAAATATATCGATAGCGCTATAGAGCTTATTAAGAAATGTCACGACCTCGGCTATGAAACAACCTGTAACATAATGGCAATCTCCAGGGAAATAGAGCCCGACCTCATCGAGGCCCTTGACCAGTTGGCCAAAGCACCCGTTGATGTGGTTTATGTTGTGGATAGTTTCGGCGCATTGTACTGCGAGCAGATAGAGTATCTGGTCAAGCTTTACACCGAACATCTGCCCGGCAAGACGATCGGAGTCCACTGCCACAATAACCAGCAACTTGCATTCAGTAATACCATTGAAGGTATTATTCACAATGCAAATTATGTGGACGGTTCGTTATTCGGTATCGGCAGAGGGCCGGGCAATTGTTGTCTTGAGCTCCTGGTCGGTTTCCTGAAAAATCCCAAATTCAATTTGACCCCAATCTTAAAGGTAATACAGGATTACATGATACCCATGCGTAATGAGATTGAATGGGGTTACATAATACCGTATATGCTTACCGGCGTATTGAATGAGCATCCCCGCTCTGCAATAGCATATCGAAAAACGGAAGATAAAGACAAATACGCAGAGTTCTACGAGCAAATGCGTTTACCCCAGGAATAGCAATCTACCATCGTAACTGAATGATATACAGCCCCTCGAATTTAATTTATTGAGGGGCTGTTTTCTTTTCTGTCATAAATCTGGTTCTTTTTTACTTGCCTTTTGAACAGCTTTCGGTAGATTTTATGAGTTAGGATTAATATGAGATTTCTTCGCTGTCCTCACAATTGTGAATAACAGGAGACTTGAAAATGATAGGCAAGAAGATAAGACTTGAAAGAATAATCGACCGCAATTCAAACCGGACCGTAATTATCCCGATGGACCACGGCGTAACGGTTGGCCCTATCGAAGGACTGGAGGATATGCGCACAGCTATCAGTAGCGTCGTAACTGGTGGTGCGAACGCTATACTTATGCACAAAGGCGTAGTTCGTGCAGGCCACAGGGGCACAGGCAAAGATGTCGGACTGATTGTTCACCTTTCCGGCGGAACTTCACTCAGTCCAGACCCCAATGCAAAGGTGATTGTCTGCACTGTCGAAGAGGCAATCCAGCTTGGTGCCGATGCCGTCTCTGTTCATATCAATCTTGGCGCTGAAACCGACAAGGAAATGCTCCGGCAGTTGGGATATATCAGCCAGGATTGTCTTGGATGGCAGATGCCGCTTATCGCGATGATGTACACTCGCGGTGCCAAGATAAAAGATGAATACGATGTCAAAAATGTCAAGCACGCCGCCAGAGTCGGGGCCGAATTAGGCGCAGATATTGTTAAGGTAGTCTATACCGGCAGCGTCGATAGTTTCAAAGAAGTGGTTCAGGGTTGTCCGGTGCCCGTCGTCATTGCTGGCGGACCGAAAATGAACAGTGACAGGGATATCTTTAAAATGGTGGAAGGTGCCCTTGAAGCCGGCGCGGCAGGAGTTTCTATTGGACGAAATGCCTTCCAGCACAAGAATCCGGCCAAAATGGTTCAAGCCCTGTCAAAAATGGTTCACAAAAACGCAACTGTTGAAGATGCGGTCAAGGTGTTGAAAAGTTAAGTTTCTATAAAAAAAATGGGCAACCTAAAGGGTTGCCCATCCTTTTATCTTCCTTTTTTATGGTCTTTGTTAATCGACCTTTTTACCAATTGCCTCTCTTGCACCTCTTTGGGTGATAAACTCGCCCTTGAGATCCTTTCCATCCAGCTTGCCCTTAAATTCCATCTGGAACTCACGGTCCTGCCATCTCCTGGTAATCTTAAAGCTCAGATTATTTCCATCTATTTTAAGGTCCGTGACAGGCGCTTCATCGTCACGTATTGTGTAGGTTGCGGTCATATCTTTTTTGATTTTCAGCGTGCTCGTTCGCGTACCTCGTGGTGTTTCTCTTGTGAATTCCCATGTACCAACCAGAGGCGATACCATCATGGCTTTCTTGATTTTTTCGGTTTTCTTAACTTTCTTACCGACTACGTCACTGGTACCCATGTCGGAGCTCATCTGGCCCTTAATTGTATTTCTTTCCAGTTTCCCTTTGAAGTCCATCTCAAAAGTCTGGTCGCCCCATCCCGTTTCGAGTGTGAAGGTAACTTGATCACCCTTGACTTTGATGTTCTTCATAGGTATCTCGCCGCCGAACATCTCGTACCTGCCGGTAAGGTCTCCGTCAATTCTCATCATACCCGGCCGGGTGCCCCAGTCTGAATCTATTGTAAGCTCCCATTTTCCGATTAGTGCTGTGCCTACGCGATTGCCTTTTACCTCTAATTCTCCCATGTCGCTTTGCATAGTTCCCATAATCTTGTTGCCTTTGGCCGTAAGCTCACAGGTCGTTTGAAACTCGAAGTCCTGGAATTTAGTGTCTCGGGTAAGTGAAAGCTTTCCGTCTTTTAATTTGACATTCGATAAGGTATGTTCGCCTTCCGTCTCGTCCCATTTGACATCTGGTGTACCGTCCGGTTTTTGCGAGATTGACAGTTTCACATTGATTACCCTGTCGCCGACGTCGAAGCTGATGTCCCATACGCCTAAAATGGGCGGCTTCGGTTTTCTTCGGCTGCCGTTGGCGTTAAATTCACCCCGGTCGCTCGACATTATACCTGTGATTTTACCTTCCTTAAGAGTTCCTTCGTAGTCCATTGTAAACTCTTGGTCACCGAACCTGATTGTGCGCACGAAGGTAAGTTTTTCGTCCTTGAATTTGACATCGGACAACTCTTGAGAACCCCACTTACCCGAAAGTGCTCCGTCTGCATTTTTGGAGATGGTAAGCGTTGCGAAGCTCTCTCGGCCGCCGAAGTCCATCTTCATTTCCCATTCGCCCGTGATGTCACCCGCACGGACAAATGATGTTTGCGCCAGCAGAATAAGACAGGCAATGGCAACAAACCTTACCCCTGTTTTGTTAATAAATTCCTGAATCATAATAGACCTCCTAAAAATGTTTCTCCCGAGTCGTCACTGTTCAACTGTAGAACCGGACTTGCAAGAATTAATGTTACTCTAAGCAGGGAGAAAATACAACGTTTTTTTTAAAAGAAATAACACGCTGACGGAAATGCAGCATGCTGATATTGTTAATATAACACTTTGCTTAATTTAAACTTATGGTTATAGCCATTTTTAGTAGAGAAATTGTTGTTCTTTGAAAAAACCTGCATTACGTATAGTTTTCAGTATAGTTGAATATACGTCACTAAATTTTAAGTTTTGCCCGCATTTTTTCTGTCTTTTCCTTAAGTTGCGGATGCTTTGTCCAAATCTCCTTATCGCACGATGGAAAATCATCGCAATGTGCACAGGTCGGTAAACCTCTTGCTATGGCACATTTTTTCGCCTCGCAATTAAAAAGTGCATTCTCCGACTTGCACCCATCACAGTAAAGCTTTTCCACCTCCATTTTCCATTCTTCCGCCACTTTGGCTCTTAGCTGCTCATCTTTATTCTTAGTGGCAAGATAAGCATCACACTTATCACATTCCAGACAGCAGTAAGCTACCATGGCGAATTCATCATCGGCTGACTTGCCTTTTTTATGAACCATTCCTGATGGAGAACATGATAAACCCGCCTGGCACAGGGCTAATCCAATACCTGCGCAGACGCCTGATTTCAGAAAGTTTCTCCTGTTGTGTTCGGTGCTTTCGAATTTTAACTGCGAGTGTTTATTACATTTCATTATGTTGCTCCTTATCTTGATATTAGTTAAAGTAAGTCTTGATATAATCCACTATCTTACAATGTAATATTGATATCCCAGTTTGTTATTATCTGTTTCGATTAAATTATAATTTGTTTTTGTTTCGTTATTGGCTAAAAAGTGTTTGACAGTGTGGGAGTATTGGCATTTAATCTTGTCCGTATATGACAGGCGGAAGAGAGGGTGAAACGTCTTTAAGGCAATAAAATTTTACTAAGGATACGCTAAATGAAGAGATTTTGGGTGAATGTCGTTCCGTATAATAAAGAAATCGCAATAGCTGCGCTTGAAAGTGGAGCCGAGGTGGTTGTGCTGCCGGATGGCCAGAGTGAAACTGTCCGTCAGTTCGGCAAAATTAAAACCGTCGAAAAAGATGGCGACATTCGCCCCGCTGCAGATGTTGAATTTATCGATATTGCTTCCAAAGAGGATGAAGACAAAGCCGCCGCAGTATCTTCTGAAAAAATTGTTGTCCTTAGAATGCTCGACTGGACGATTATTCCTATAGAAAACCTTTTGGCCCGTCGGGGCGAAAATATAATGGTCCAGGTCGAAAACAGCGAACAGGCCAAACTTATGGTTGAGATACTCGAAAAAGGCGTTGACGGTGTTGTGCTAAATACTACTGATGTGAACGAGCTAAAAAAGACTGCCGAAATAATTCAGGGCATAAGCGAAAAGATAACCCTTGTAACCGCCACCGTCACGGCCACGAAACAATTAGGTATGGGTGACAGGGCCTGCATTGATACCTGTACACAGATGACTTTAGGTGAAGGTATGCTCGTTGGTAATACTGCTTCGGGTTTCTTTTTGATACATTCAGAATCCATCGATAATCCTTACGTAGCCTCCCGCCCGTTCCGCGTCAACGCCGGAGCGGTACACGCATATACGTTAGCGCCAGGCGGCAAAACGAAATACTTAGCTGACCTGAAAGCCGGTGACGAGGTATTGTTGGTGGATTTCCAGGGTAAAAGTCAGACTGCCTATCTGGGCAGAAACAAAATAGAAAAAAGACCTATGATGCTTATCGAAGCTGAAACTCAGGGCCGGCCGATAAGCCTGGTCTTACAAAACGCAGAGACTATCCGATTGGTTAATCCAGACGGCAAAGCGGTTTCGGTTACAACGTTAAAGCCGGGCGATAAAGTCTTGGGTCATATCGAAGAGGCAGGAAGGCACTTCGGTATGCAGGTTGATGAAACACTGATTGAAAGGTAATGGAATGGTTTGGTTAGGTCATTTAATCAGTATAATCTTGGCTGTTTTACTTGGGGCGGCAATAGGGCTGGAGAGGGAGCTTAGCGGAAAATCCGCTGGTTTGAGGACAAATATTTTAATATGTCTCGGCGCGGCGGTCTTTACGATAATCTCCATAGAATTGGCATCCGGAAAGGATGACTCGATTGCCAGGATAGCCGCTCAAATCGTTACCGGCGTAGGTTTTTTGGGTGCCGGTGCCGTCATTCAGGACCGGCGTGGTGTACACGGTCTGACCACGGCCGCTACTATCTGGCTCGTTGCAAGTATCGGAATGGCATGCGGGGCCCGTTATCACGGCTTGGCGATTACTTCGACGGTTATTGCACTTATTGTCCTCGTTGGCCTCTTAAAGCTGTCCAAGCCCTTAGACCGTTATGTAGAAAAACATAAACCAGAAACCGCTCCCGACGAGCAGCCGGAAGAACGAAGATCCGCCTTGTAGCGGAAATTGGACTTATCTTTTACATTAACGGATTTTTAGTACGATTCCTCTCAGTACCTCTGTGAAGTGTTTTTTTCACTATAGTTCGAATTCTACTACGAGTTGCAGCCAAAATGACATTGGATTTATACTTGGCGCTGTTGGTTTGGTTGAGTAGAATCCGCACGAGGAATATTATTGGGGCGTTATTATTGAAGTAAGGGTCTTTGCCCCTTATGATTAAGCACTGTCATCGGAGGTAAGGAACAATACTGAGGTAAGGAACAATACTGATTATCAGGAGAAAAAAATGCGATTCTTAAAAAGAAGAGAAGCCCGAATATGCCCAAAGACAGGCAGGCGTCTCGACGGTGACAATAAACGTCACTGGTTAATTTGGATATTTCCCATAGCCGGCTTAATATCACTTATATGGTTTTTAATCAGGGTAATACCAAAACCTTACAGAGTGACTTATCCATGCCAGCGTCTTGCTTTTCCATTGGCTTCAGGATTCATAACCTGGCTTTTAGGCCTGTGTGCGTCGACATTAGCCTTTAGAAAAGCTAAGCTACATTTTACATCAAAGCGGTTTGTTGTAGGCTTATTATGTGTAACTGTAAGTATTGGTGCCTTGTGGGTTTCTTTAAGCGCTACAAGCGATAAGTTGGTATTGGCTAATCCGCAGCCTGCCAATGAGCCACTCGGTGTTGCTAAGGGTATTTACCCGGGCCGGGTTATTTGGGTGCACGATCCCGAAGCGACCGACTGGGAAGGCCCCGGGGATGGTCACTGGTGGCAGCCGGAGCATACTAATCAGGAAGTTTGTGAAAGAATGATGTCCAAGGCTGTTCAAACCCTGACCAAGGAGACATCCGATGCTGCCGCGTGGGATATGATTTTCCGATACCATAATAATACCCGTAATAAAGGCAATGTCGATTACAAACCGGGGGAAAAGATTGTTATTAAGGTTAATTTTGTCGGTTTCATCTTTTCACAGGGAGGTGTTAATTCGGAAAATTACGATTTGGAGAAATGGAGAGATTATATGAACACATCGCCGCAGATGATTACCGCCCTGCTGCGGCAGCTCACAAAAATTGTTGGCGTAAAGCAATCCGATATTTCGATTGGTGACAGCCTTGCGTATTTTGCCAATGAGTATTATGACATTTTCCACAAAGAGTTTCCGAATGTTAAGTTTTTGGATTATGCAGGTAAGTTTAACAGAGTTAAAATGAATCAGTCTTCCATTCCCTTTTACTGGAGCTGTCAGCCTGAGAATTGTCAGCAGGACTATGTCCCCGAATCCTATGCTCAGGCCGATTACATAATTAACATGGCGAATCTAAAGGCCCATACCGGGGCCGGTGTGACGCTTTGTGCTAAAAACCACTATGGTTCCTTAATCAGGTGGCCGGCACAGGAAGGTTATTATAATATGCACTCAGATGCTTTTTCCAAAGAGACGGGGATATACAGAAACCTCGTGGACCTGATGGGACATGCGCACATCGGAGGCAAGACCGTATTATACCTGATCGATGGTCTTTACTCGGGAATACATCCGAGAGATAGTGAGCCGTGCAAGTGGAAATCACATCCGTTCAACGGTGACTGGACTTCGAGCCTTTTAGCATCGCAGGACCCTGTAGCCATCGATTCTGTCGGCTTTGATTTTTTACATGCTGAATACGAGGAACATCCGAGGAATTCCGGCGTGGATGATTACCTGCACGAAGCTGCCCTTGCGAACGACCCGCCTTCGAAAACGTTTTACGACCCTGACCATCCCGGCAACGTCCAGAGATTAGCCAGTCTTGGCGTCCACGAGCACTGGAACAATTCAAAGGACAAAAAATACTCTCGCAATCTGGGGACTGGGCAGGGAATTGAGCTGGTAGCCTTAACAACATCTGATGCTGAAGAGCAAGGTATTGTAGCGCCGGGTGCGAAGGTAGTAAAACTTGCCGGCGATTTTAAATTTACCGAAGGCCCGGCTGTCGATGCTCAGGGCAATATCTTTTTCACCGACCAGCCGAACAATCGAATTCACAAATGGTCGGTGGACGGCAAGCTGTCAGTCTTCCACGACAGCCCCGGAA